>DASZDV010000058.1:0-10374 GCA_035941575.1 Pyrinomonadaceae bacterium | reverse complement strand
ATTACGGCGTGGTTCCGCGCTTCCTCGTCCCGATCGAAGTGGCGTTGCAGCTCCGCATAGACGTTCTTCTTGCCGAACACGTCCAACAACCAGGCGACAGTTCGATCCGCTTCTTTCGCATTGTTCGGATCCGCCGCGGCGATGATGCCAAGTGGTCCATCACCAGCGCCCGTCAAACAGATCAGACCTTTCGCATGTGCGGCCAGCTCTTCCCTGGTCACGGCACACTCACCCGGCTTTGCATGTTTCGGCACGCGCATCTTCATCAGCGTGATTAAACGGCAAAGATTCTGATAACCCCGCCGGCTCCGGACTAAAACAGGAATGGAGACGACACCCGTTTTCGCATTGGGAAACTTGACACTGATTTCCGCACCGATGTGAGCTTTGAGTCCGTTCTTTTTGGCCGACAAATGAAAACGCGGAGCTCCGTAAACGCCGTCGCGATCGAGCAGGGCCATCGCCGGCATATCCAGAGACAGACCAGTGGCAATCAACTCTTCAGGCACCGAAGCGCCCTCCAAAAAGCTGAAAGCCGAACGCGCATGTAACTCAACGTACATCGTGCTTTGTTCTTGGTCCTTTGTGCTTTGCGCTGTGCTTGAGCGTCGTCATGAAGTCAGTACCGGGAGCGGTAGCGACCGGGTTGGTTCGCATGATCATCCGTCCGGTTGCGTTTTAAGACCGCGTTACGACATGCGAACACGAACCCTGATCACCACCGCACCCGGTACTAACCGTCAATCACAAAGCTCAAAGCACAAAGTTCAAAGTTCACCAGTCCTAATCGTAGTTTCCTGCCACAAACCACATCTCACTATTCAGTTTCCGATAAATGCGATACAGCCCCGGCGGCTCATCGCTTAGCTTATTACTCGACGCCACCGCGACGTCCCATTCGTCCCGCGCCCAGCGATCTTCGCGCCACCAATCGCCCGTAGTTCTCCAAGGACCGGCGAGTTGGACCACCTTGCCGTAAACGCTCCGCTGTTTTCCCCAGGCGCTGATCTGCGCCGGACAACCTTGTTCAGTCTCAACCACAGCCCGCAAAGCAGGACGAAACATACGCAGTCCAACACATTGCCCGGTTTCAATCGGCAATCGCCGATTATTTTTCTTTGCGGGTAACACAAATCTCTTCATGTTGAACGCATCCGGACGATGCGTATCGACCAATGACGGAGAGCCAAGATTCTCTTCACCCACGAGCTTTGCCAGCCGCGCCAGCGTCAGCTCGAGTTTGTCAGGCGCAGGCGCCAACGGCACAAACAATCCGCTCTGCAACACACGTGGTTTAACTGGTTCGCACCTGATCGAGACTCCACGTACAGCCCCCGCGGGCGGATGCATTTCGGTGTCGAGCAACACCAACTTCAAAAACACCTTGTGGTCGCGCATCGGATACGGCAGAGATAACCGGCGCTCGTGTGTCATCTGATCTTCCAGTTCCAACTCCACCAGCAACTCATTCGTGGCCAGAGCATACGCGTTCAAAGTTGCGCAGAGCTGATGCAACAAACGCGCGAAGATGAATGAGAGCGGCTCGAGTTCGGCGATCGGATGTTCCAGTTCAAAGGAGTTTGCAAACACAGGCTCGGGCTGCTTGATCTTTAAATGCCTTTCAGTTTTTCCCGCGGCGAGTTGCTGTAAACGGATGCCCTCCTGTCCCAAACGTTCGGAAACACCGGCGACAGGCAATGATGCAAAATCGCAAAAACTACGAATGCCCCACAACCGCAGTGTCTCGAAGATCTCCTCTGCGGTTTGCTCGTCCACGTTCACCAGTGAGTAATCCAGATGGGTGATGGGAAACTCGCCGAGACACGTCAGTTCTTCACCGGAAGACACGAACGTGATTCCCTGCAAACGTGTCGCGGCGTGAATAGCTGCATCCGGATTCGCGGCGATCGCCACATTGACGGTGGACTCCAAACCGCCGCTGGTCCTGGATTGTTTCGCACGGCACGCCACTTCCTGGGCCAACTGATAAGCCGAACCAAACAACAACTCACATCCGTCAACATCAATCACCACGGTGCCGGGTTTGGTCTCCTCAACAAGCGGTGAAAACGCGTATGCAAAATCCGTCAGGGACAGATCCGCCGGGAGCTTTTCGCTGTAAATACAGGCAAACATGATCGTGGATTTACCTATGCTATGGCTCGAGCTCTAAATTGACTTTCGTTCAAGGCCGGCAACAAGGGGCGGCAACGATTAACGTTGATCGAATTGAAACGCAAAAGATTTCCATAAGAGATACTCGCTTGTGACCACTCCGCACGTCCGTGTAACTCAAGCGTCAGCGCTGCGCACGAACGCGTACACGCTTCCTCGGAGATCACAACCACCGCGGTGGGCCTGTCTTCGACAGTACGGCGGAAGCGATACCACCAAGAACTGATGATCCGGCGCACGTCTTTCCCGGCTACATCACCGAGATCGACGATCACGAGACCAAACCCGCCCGCATGTAACAACAGATCCGTGGCCTTGAAAGCATGTTCGAGATTGGCGGCACAGCGAATCCATAGCAATCGTTCGAAATCGATCCCTGACATTGCCGCGGCAGCCGGCGCAAACACATCGTTTGTATCCACCAGCGCGCAGATCTCGTCGTGCGTCGTCGCGTAGCGCAGCAGGGAGTACATCAAGCTCGTGCGGCCGGACGATCTTGGTCCAAAAATTTCCGTGATAGCGCCGCGTGGAATACCGCCGGTTGAAGCATCTACTTCGGTGACGCCGGTAGAGAGAGTTTCGGCTGCGGCTCTCTCATGGATTTTGAAAGCATCGCCAAAACGAGCGGCAATGTCTGACTTGATCTCAGCTTTTGATAATGCATTTCTCATGGTTATATGTAACGCATGGCCACACGCAAAGCTTCTGACAGCGCAGCGAACGATCTCATTCCGCCGCGGCCAACGTTGACCTCGCTAAAAACCGCCGCCGCTGACTGCAAGGCCTGCGATCTTTGGGAGAAAGGAACGCAAACCGTTTTCGGAGAAGGGGGCCGTCGAGCACGAGTAATGTTTGTCGGTGAACAACCCGGCAACGAAGAAGATCTCTCCGGCAAACCTTTCGTTGGCCCGGCGGGACGCCTGTTTGATAGTGCGCTGGATGAGGCAGGCATCGATCGCAAACAGACTTACGTCACCAATGTTGTCAAACATTTCAAATGGGAGCCGCGCGGCAAACGCCGCATCCACAAGAAACCTAACGCCACCGAGATCGCTGCCTGCCGTCCCTGGCTGCAAGCGGAGATCGCACTCGTCAAACCTGACGTGATCGTGGCTCTCGGGGCTACCGCTGCTCAATCTCTTATCGGTCCACAATTTCGCGTCACCAAACAACGCGGCGAATTTATTGAATCAACCCTGGCGCCCTACGTCATGGCAACCGTTCATCCCTCCTCCATTCTTCGAGCACCGGATGATGAAACCCGGCAACTCGAGTATCGACGCTTCGTTGACGACCTGAAAAAACTAGCCCGCGTAATCAAGTAACTCCGTCTCCTGGCACACCGTGGATTTAGCCCGGTGAGTGGTTTCAATTGGCCACCATCCGGAACCGTCCGACTGACCCCGGATGACGTGAGGCGGCGCAACATGATCACCGGGCTAAAGCCACGGTGCGAAAGAAAACTCTTGACGTCGCGTCGCATTTGTTCGAGAATGTTCGCACGATTTTCGGTTGTCAACTGAAAATTTATTTTCGGGCCCGTGACTTAAAGCCCCAAAGGAGACGGACTATGCCCATAACCGCTAAACAGCGCAGGGTTTATGAATTCATTAAAGGTTATATCGGATCGAACGAGGAGCCGCCCACAATCGCTGAGATAGGCAGGCATTTTCAGATTAGTTCATCGGCGAGTGTTCACGGAATTTTGTCAGCCTTGGAACGTGAGGGGCTGATAAAACGAACGCCGAATATTAGCCGCGGCATCGAGATCGTTAGACCAACGGCCAATGGCGACGAAGACCGAGGCGAGATCCCGTTGCTGGGTACCGTAGCGGCCGGTCAGCCTATTGAAGCGATTCTCAGCCACGACACGATCTCGGTTCCTACTGACATGCAGGGACATGGACGCACGTTCGCTCTGCGCGTGCGGGGCGACTCGATGATTGATGAGAACATTCAGGATGGTGACTTCATTGTCGTCACGTCACAAAAAACCGCGGACAACGGTCAGGTGGTCGTCGCGCTCATCGATGGGAACTATGCGACGGTGAAGAAATTCTATCGCGAACCCGATTTCATTCGACTCGAGCCGGCGAATCCCCAATTCAAACCCATCTTCATCAAGACGCCGGAACGAATCCAGATTCAGGGTGTGGTAACCGGATTGATCAGGAAGTACGCCTCGCAACAAGCGCTATCCCCGACATAATCATGGCGCCGCCGGCGATCGTGCGCCAGTCGAGTTTCTCGTGCAGTACCACCATGCCGAGCAACACTGCGATGACCGGCGTGACCAACGAGATCAACATTGTCTTTGTGACGTCCATGTGGTGTACCAGCCAGTAGTAAAGGAGAAACGCGATCACTGATCCGACGATCGCCAGATAAAACAGCGATACCAGCGCCATCGGCGTCCAGCGATAGTGAAGCGGATTGCCCTCGAGCGGAATACCGATAAGCAAAAGCGGAATCAGACCAAAGAACATCTGACCGGCGGCGAGTACTGCCGGCGTCAGATCTCGGCCGTGCGCCTTTATCAACACATTGGAATACGCGACGCAGATCGAACTGAACACCACACCAACGCAACCTGCCAAAGCTAACCCGCCCGCGATCGACAGTTGATTCGAAAAAACCACGCCGACGCCAAAAACACCCAACACGACGCCGATCATCTTTGGCCATGTCATGCGCTCTGACGGCAAGTGAAGATGCGCAATCACCAGACCAAATGCCGGCGTTGTAGCCTGCAAGAGCGCGGCCAAGCCAGAGGAAATATGTTGTTCGGCCCAAAAAATCAGACCGTAGTTAATACTGAACGACAGTACGCCGCTGACCGCGAGCAACAACCAGTGGCGACGAAGCACCGGAAGCCGAATACGCTGCGCACGAATCACGGCATAGATAATGGCGCAGGCAATCACGAACCTGATGCCCGCAAACGTGAGTGGCGGCAAATCGGCCAGACCGAGTTTTATGAATAACCAGGTCGATCCCCAGATGCCGCAGAGTAGAAGCCAGACGAGACGTGGTTTCATTTAACGTAAAGCCGCGCAGCAAGTGAAACGCGTTATTCACAAGCTGCGCGGTGTGATCGACGTGAAAAACGAAACTTACGCCTTGGGAGTTGCGGGTTTAATGATCGCGAAGACTGCCGATGCAGGATCTCGCAGAATTGCGAAGCGGCCAATGTCCGGAATGTCCTGTGCGGGCATCACGACGCCGCCGCCGAGCTGCGTGACTTTTTCCAGTGTGGCATCGCAGTCGTTGACAGCGAAATAGACCAGCCAGTGTGGCGGTACCGGTCCCATCTCCGGAGTGATTTTGTACATTCCGCCGACACCTTGATCGCCGTTCTTGAAGATTGTGTAGTCCATTGGGCCAGGAAATTTTTCTGTTCCCCAACCAAAGAGTGTCGAGTAGAAATCTCCGGCTTTCTGAGTATCGTTAGTACCGAGTTCATTCCAACAAAACGATCCGATTTCACCATGGACTCCTGCTCCTGGAGTTTCGTTTGGCTGCCAAATGGCGAAAACGGCGCCGGTTGGATCCTGAAGCACAGACATGCGGCCGGCCGTCATTACATCAAAAGGTCCATTCATGACGCTGCCACCCGCGGATTTTGCCTGAGCCGTGGCGTCGTCGGCGCTGGCTACAGAAATGTAACTGAGCCAGTGGGGCGGGACTCCTTGTGAGAGCATGTCGGGCGGCATGTCGTAAAGACCACCGACGTCTTTGCCGTTGAGTTTAATCATAGTGTAGACACCGCTCGGTCCCATCGGACTGTCGTGATAGTCCCAACCAAACAATTCCTTGTAAAAGTTTTTTGCGGCACCTGCATTGGTGGTCCCAAGCTCTACCCAGCAGAACGTGCCTGGTTTGTATTCGGGGAGTTCTTGCATTCTCGCTTCTGTCATTTGGATCAGGTCCTCCTCAGCAATTCGTTTAGTTCAGTTGTGGGTGGAGGGGTAGAGTAGCAGGAAAAAGAGGCGCAGTAAAAAACGAAATGCGCTACTCCCAGCAAGCTGAAAGCAGCGCAATCCGTTGTTCCTATAGTCAGCCGAAGCTTTCTATAGGCTGGCAACTAGAGCATGTACACGCTCATGTCGCCGAGTTTATATCCCGAGGATTAACTGGCGGTCAGTCAAATCTCCGGTCAGCACTCGAAATGTTTTCACAAATCTCGCATTCTTGCGAATGCGGTGCCGTTAGGTTTTTGTTGTGGTGGCTTTTCCTCCACCGCCGATTACGCTTCAGCAACGAAGCTCAACTTTCGTTGAGCAGCCTCGCTCCCTTTGGCGGGTCCTTGCCTCGGGGTGCCACTCGTTTTTATCCGAATGGCTCGAGAAAGTCTCGCAACCTTCTCTAGCTGAGCCTTTCGGCTCTGACTCGGGCGTCACTAGAATCGACAGCCGCCTGTCTATTCTCTCTCTCGGGCGTCACCGCACCGATTGCCGATCCCTTTGTCAGTCTCGAGAGCCGCAACCCTCGCGACAGGGAGACTTATACTCCTGACCAACTTTTAGATCAAATTTTTAGCTGTTTTATTTTGGAGGAGATCTTTTTCCGAATCATTTCCATCTCTTCTTCGCTTTGGTACTTAGTTCTCGGCCAGAAAAAGCCTTTTAGTCCATCTTTTTTGCGACGTGGAACGACGTGCAGGTGCAAATGGGGCACGCTTTGACTCACACGATTGTTCATCGCCACGAAAGTTCCTTCAGCTTCCATTGCTGTCTCAATCGCGCGCGAGAGTAATTGGGCGCTTTTGAAGAGAGGAGCGACTTGCGCCGCAGGCAAATCCCCGAGTGTTTCGAAGTGTTCGCGCGGTATGAGTAACGTATGACCGGCAAACAACGGCCGGTGATCGAGAAAAGCCAGCGTGTTTTCATCTTCAAAGACCAGTACCGCCGGAACTTCCCCGGACGCAATTCGACAAAACAGACAGGACTCATCCGTCATAACAAGTCGTTCCTCTCTAAGACGTATAGCTTGGCTTTAGCTTGCCGCCGCTAATACTTCGTCAAATCCGGGCCTCACGAAGTCGCGCGCCTCGGGAAAGCTCCGTTCAACCCGTTTGCGTAAGCGTTCGAGCTGCAAAATCAACGGAACGATCGAATCCGCACCATCGGGTAATGAAAGCTGCACCAGACGCCACGCTGCGATCGAGCGATCGATACCGATTAGCGCCACTTTGGCCGAACCGTCAGAATCCTTAGGAAACTCGGCCATTTCCGGTTCATCTTCCCAGCCGTCGCTGCGGCAGGAAAGCGCCCGCATGATTTTTACAGCTATCTGATACTGATACCACTGAATTACCTCACGCGCATCCTCGAGCTGTTCGCGATCGCGGTCGGTGGCGTGCGGCTTTCTGGCTTCATTTGTCTGGTCAAACTGTCGCAGCCAGTCGCTCGCGGCATTCGCGTACTTCTTCCCCGCACGCGCGAGCGGGTGATGATCTGCGATTTGCCGTCTTCGCTTTCGAGTTTTGACTTCTTCTTCATCCGGAACTTGCGTGAGGTCGATACCCGCCTCTTTGGCCCAACCCGCGATCATCTGCTGAGTTTCGTGCAGTATCGAGCTGAGCTTATGCCAGAACGCTTCGTTGCAAACGTCGTTACTCTTCGGTGATTCGCGATGGTCCACCTGTTCGGTTGCGTAGACAAGACATCGCGACGTCAACGGGCAGCGCTCACACCAACGATCGCAGTAGTTGTAAATTCCCGAAATCAAGTCAGGATTACTGGCTAGTTCGGTGAGGGATCTATGACGCATTGAGTTGTCTCCTTGTGATGAGGATTTAAGGTTGGCGCATTGTACTGTAGACTCCCGCAAAATGAAATTCTTTAATTCGACTCGTACGTCGCGCTCACTGTTGCTGTTGCTGCTCCTGGCTTGGTCCAGTGCTGCCTATGCGCAACAGGAGAAGGTTTCCAGTTATGGATTTGTTAGTCCTAACACGAGGGAGAACCTCAAACTCGAGCAGGCGATCAAGGGAATGAATTCGGTTGAAGAAACTGAGTTGCGCAAGAAGGCGATCAACTTCACTTGTGTTGTGCGTACCCGCATTCGGGCGTACAGAGCATTAGGTTCGTGGAGCGACGGCGCGGAGCACTCGGTTATGGTGCGGTTTGAAAGTGACGAGGCGACACTTCGGTACATGTTGTCGCGCATGGGTCGCGACGCGCAGCAGAAGTACGTCATCTATTTTCATCCGCAACCGGACGGCGAGGCCGATCTTTACACGTTGCGCCCGCGCGGCGGCATGCGCAGTCTTACCGTTCTCACGAACGCGCTCGAGCGCGCCGGCATTCCGTTCCGAACGTTGGTTCCGTTGAAAGCGACTACCAATATCTACATCATCGACCTCGAGCGTGACTTGCGCACGAAGATACTCAATGCCGCCCGCATCTTGCGCGCTCGCGTCAGCTCTCGACCGGGCAAAGCCAAACTTTTCGGCGACGACGACCGCCAGCGCGCCAGGGTTATTTTTGAGCAGGACATCAAAGATTACGAAACCAAAAACCCAAAACTGCCGCCGACGTGTGACGCGCGGAAGGGGAGAAAGGGATAAAAGATGGCAGAACTTCACTCATTGTCGGCGTGTTTTCCAGTTGCGGACATCAGTGCGACGATCCGTTGGTACGAAGAACAGCTCGGGTTCATTGCCGATCCGTTTCCGGCGAATGAACCTTACGTCTTTGCGATTCTGAGTCGAGACGAGGTTGAGATCTTCCTGCAACGCGTGGAGGGTTACCAGAAGCCGAATCTTTACGCCGCGCGCGCGGGCGGCGTTTGGGATCTCTATATTCGCACCGAGGGTGTGAAGGATCTGTACGAGTCAGTTCGCCAGGAGGCGGAGGTTGTGCAACCACTGCGATTGCAACCGTATGGCGCGTGGGAGTTTGAGATCAGGGATCTGAATGGATACGTGCTTGTGTTTAGTGAGTTGGAGCGAGATCTGTGAAATTTCCCGGGTTACGGATGAACCGCTTTACGAAATGCAGTGAGACTCAGCGTGTTCAGTACTTCGCGGCGTGTGACCCACCCACGCCGCGCCATCGCGACGCCAAACTTCACATTCGCCAGCGCGCCCATCGAATGCGCATCTACCGAGATCACAAACTTGATCTTTCGCTTGCGCGCCTCACGCACCCAACGCGGCTCCAGGTCCAGCCGGTACGGATCGCCGTTGATCTCGATCGCCGCCTTCGATTCCGCAATCACATCCAGGATGCGTTCGATGTCGCACTCAAACGGCGGCCTTCGTTGAATTAACCGGCCCAGCGCGTGTCCCCATACTTTGAACACCGGCTGGCGCATCGCCGTTACGATACGTTCTGTCATCTTCCGCGAGTCCATTTTGTAACGCGCATGAACACTCGCAACAATGCAATCAAGCTGTTCCAGAATCCGATCCGGATAGTCGAGCCCGCCATCGGCGAGAATGTCTGATTCAGTGCCGCGCAGGATCTTGATCTTCACACTGCTTTGCAGTTCATCGATCTCGTCCCACTGCCGGTACAACTCTTCCACTTTCAGCCCGCCGGCATAAAACGCGGTCGGCGAATGGTCGGTGATGGTGATGTACTTCATACCCATCGCCTCCGCGGCGCGCACCATCTGTTCGAGCGTGTGTTTGCCGTCAGAATAGGTCGTGTGGCAATGGACCATGCCTTTGATATCGTCCATGGTCAACAGATCTTCCGGTAACGCACTCTTGAGCGCGGCCTCGACTTCACCTTGATCTTCACGCAATTCAGGCGGCACGTACTGCATTCCGAGCCGGCTGTAAATCTCCTCTTCGCTGCGCGGCAGGCGTGCCGATCGCTTTCGGGGTTTATGAGTCGTTACTTTGTCGACGTGCGCTTGCGAACCCGTACGCGCAAACAACGTCAGCGCAAAGTCATCCGGCTCGACAGCGGTAAACGAAACAACTGCGTTGTCGGCGAAATGCGCGATGCACGTGTTGTCGCCGTTGACTTCACTCGAAAGGATCATCGGGAAACGAAGAAAGTAGTCGATGAGCGCCGCGGGTTTCTTTCCACTCGCCACGATCTCGATCGTTCCAACAGTCTCAACCCAACGCCGCAACGAACCCGCAAAGCTGATATCAACCAAACCACGGCTCGTTTTCATGTACTCGATAATTCGTTGAGCCGCACTCAACGCGTGATGCAAATGCAGTCGCTGCCGCGGCTT
>DASZDV010000057.1:0-2278 GCA_035941575.1 Pyrinomonadaceae bacterium | reverse complement strand
AGATAACAGATCGCAGTTTAAAACTCCGCGTTAACCGTGTTCCCTCTAAGCGTCTGGCTTAAGGCCGTTTAGAACCTCAGCGAACTTCTCAATATCTGCTTTGGTTTTCTCTAGTGCACGCCGGCTGTCGAGATAAGCGGTCCAGGTTGGTGTTTGCGTCAGCGCTTTCGTGGTGTCTTCATCCAGCACCTGCGCCATGACCGCGATCAGATCGCTGACGATGCGCGTGTGCTCGACGAGGTGCTCGATGATCGAGTAGGCGAGTCGCGCCTGTTCGTAATCAAGATCTTGCGATGATTCGTTATTTCTTCCGGCCATTTGGTTTTAATCTTCGTACCAACTGCCCCGGACAAAAGGTAGTTCAGCAACAACAGCGGGAGCATTTTCAACAACTACACGCGTTCCCGGAGCCTGGTGTTCGTATCTCACGTAAGCGAGCGCAATGGTCGCCTGTAATGTTGGCGAGAAAGTGGCGGACGTAACGCGCCCTATTTCCTTTGCGTCAGCAGACTTTATCACCGCACCAGGTTCAACCTTTTGTTCCGTTTCAAAACGAAGCCCCGTCAGCTTCTTCGCGACGTGGCCGCGGTGCTTGATGCGCACGATGATCTCCTGCCCGAGGTAGCAGCCTTTCGTGTAACTCACCGCATCATCGAGGTTAGTCTCGGTCACGACATTCGTTTCATCCATGTCGAGGCCGTATCGCGCAATTCCCGCTTCTATTCTTAGAATCTCCTCTACCCGCTCGCTCACGGGAGTGGCTCCTGCGTCAACGAGTGATCGCCAGACACTCGACTTCTCCTTTCCGTCAATGATCAAATCGAACCCGTCTTCTGCTGTGTGTGTTGCAGGAACGATGGTTACTTCTTCTCGACTTATCTGTTCGCGGAGTTCGCTAGCGCGACGGCCTTGGACCGAAATCATCGCAGTCGCATCCGTCAGGTCTGTGACCTTAAAATCTCCCGCCATCGTAAATCGCTCGATTATTTTAATAACCTTCTCACGCGTCGCGGCTTCCGTGTCGAGCAGAATGTCGTTCGCGCGCCGTATCACGCGTACGGCCGCAAGCAGACGCCCCTGAACATTGGGAAACGCTGCCGGCATCCAATGATTCTCGTCGAGCGTTTTCAGATCGTTCGTGATCAACCCATTGAGAAACATCACGGCTTCCGATCCACTCACACTGATGCGCCCGCGATCGGAAAGGTCGATAAGCCCGACTCCTCCATCGCGCACGGCGCTGTACTCTTTCATCAACTCGGGATCGATCGCTATTGCCTCTTTCATGAATGAATTCGCACCGCCTCCGCCACAACCTGGTAATCGCGCAACTGCTCGGCCTCGCGCCGGTGCGACGCCAGCACTTGCGGGCTCGGATGATAAATCGGAACCAGCACGCGACTGCCCCACGAATGGATCGCCGCCGCTGAATCCTTCAAGTTCAACTCGTGATATTGAATGCGTTTTAGCGCTTCGAGTGCAACCGAACCGAGCGTGACGATCACTTTCGGATCGATCAACTCAATTGTGCGTTGCAGAAACGCGGAACAGTTTGCCAACTCTTTTTGCGATGGCCTTCGATTCGCGCCTGACTCGCTACGCGGATTACAGAGCGCGGCGCTGGTGATGAAGATCTGTTCGCGAGTGAGTCCAATCGAGAGCAGAAAGCGATCGAGATTCGCGCCTGATTGATCTCCGGAGAACGGCACGCGCGTTCGATCGGCGCCTTTGCGCCCTGGCGCCTCACCAATAAACATGATGCGCGCCTTCACCGATCCATTGAGTTCACTCAAGACCGCAGTACGGCCACACATTGCCGGACAACGCCTGCAACTCCGCGCCTCCGCCACGAGTTCGTCGAATAGTTCTTTCTGATGGTTCTTCACTTTCTGATGGTTCTTAATGTAACTCACTTTGTGATGGCCAAACTGTTGAGTCAACGTGTTAATGTGATCTCACTTTGTGATCGTCAGCTCGCGGCTGCTCACGTTGTAATTCCCATTCCCGGCAGGCCACCCATCAGGTCCAACCAGCTCAAGCCGAATCGTATGTTTACCCGGCAACCAACCCGTCAACACGACCTGCTCCCAACGATCTATCCACCTCATCTCTTCGTCATCTACGATGTAACGCACGCGAAAGTCGCCACCGTCGCCCTTTAGTTTTGCGTTGGCGAGCGAGAAATCGATCACGACTTCTTCGTTTTCTCGAAAGGTCTTGCCGTTCGGGAGGTTGAAGATGAGTAAAGGACCTTTCGGATTGAAGTTCGCGTGTTCAC
>DASZDV010000056.1:0-2959 GCA_035941575.1 Pyrinomonadaceae bacterium | reverse complement strand
GAGCACTTCTCCAACGCCACCGAGCCGCACGTGTCCAAACGCGTCGTGACGGTCGTCGATCGTGACCATCTCACCGTCTTCAGCGCGCGCGCCTTCAGCGACAACAATCACTGAATACCGGGGCCGTAGCGAGGGACCACGACTCAAATCCGACTCGCCGAGTCGATCTCGCAGCAAGTGAAACACACGCTCGTAACGAAACGGATGTTCGGGTATCAGTATCAAATGCGCCTGACCGGCGACGCCTGACCACAGTGCGAGATGACCCGCATGCCGGCCCATGACTTCAACGATTTGCACCCAACCGTGTGAACCCGCGGGCGTCCGCGAGCGTTCGATCACTTCGGTGATGTTTCTTAGCGCCGTGTCGAAACCGAGCGTGTAGTCAGTGCCCGCGAGATCTTTGTCGATCGTTTTTGGAATACCGACGATGCGAATACCTTGTTGGGCCAGCTTCGCACCAACACCCATCGTGTCTTCGCCGCCACACACGACAAGCGCGTCGAGCTTGAAACGGTTGATGTTGTCGAGCACTTCCTGCGATCGATCTGTCGCTTCGCCTTCGGCGTTCAATTGCTTGAACGGGTTCGTACGAGACGAGCCAAGATTGGTGCCGCCGTCGCGGTCCCAGCGCCGGACCGTCTCGCGATTGAGTGGCAGCACTTCGGGGGCGGGATTGATCAGGCTGCGCCAGCCGTCGATCAGACCGATAACTTCGTGTCCGAGTTCTGAGCCGCGATAGACCAGGCCCTTAATTGCGGGATTCAAACCGGGAGCGTCGCCGCCTCCCGTCAAGACGCCAATACGCATGTGCTCAAAGTATCAGGCTTGCTTGTCGTTCTTCAACAGGCGAGTTATTGTGTGCGCCATGAAACCACAGCAAAAAACACTCATCACGGTTTTGGCGTTGCTTTTGGTTGCTGCGTTGGCGGCCGTTCCTACGTTGGCCCAGAAGGTCGCGGACGTTTCAACAACCGAAGGAGTTTTGACGGGTGCGGAACTGACCCGCGTCGTTCCCACTTCGTTTTACTTTCAGGGACAGAGCGCACCGACTCAAATGCGCAACTCTGCCGCCGCGCGTCTTGATGGCCACCACGTGATCGTCGGCATGGTCGATACCTCAGGTTACTCTGCCGAAATCCGAGCACGTTACCAGGGTTTCTTCATCACCGATTCGGCGATCACTGTCGGTGGCGAGTCGTTGTCCATTGGCGCTTATGGATTTGGTTTTACAAACGACGGAAAGTTGAACATCTTCGATCTTGGCAACAACCAAGTGCTCTCTGTTTCAACCACAAACGATAAAGCATTGAGACGGCCACGGCCGCTGACGATGACCATGGACGGAACTAACGTTCGGCTTTACGCGGGACGCGATTACGTCGTTATTGCCGCGAAGTAATCTGCGTGAAAAGTTTTTCCCCGCAGCGCCGCCTGTCGTTTGGCCTCGCAACGGTCTTACTCTCTTTTTCGTTATTACCAGCGCAAACTCCACAGAAAAAGGTGGAACCGCAAAAGCCGGTGGGCGGCGTGTCTACGGGCGCGCCCGCAACGTACACATCGCGAAGAACCGTAGGAATCACCGATCCAAACGCGCCGGTCGTCTTTGAAGACGTGACCGGCAAGACGGCGTTAGCGAGTTTTCGTCACCGCTCTGGTGGCGTCGCGAAGGACTACATCTTCGAAACTCCCTCGGGCGGCGTTGCGATTCTCGATTACGACGGTGATGGACGTCCGGATATTTACCTCCTGAACGGATCGACAGTCGCCGCCACTCAGGGAAAAGAGAAAGCTCCACGCGCCGCGCTATATCGCAATCTTGGTAACTGGAAGTTTGAAGATGTTACCGACAAGGCCGGCGTCGCAAACGAGCGTTGGGGGTTTGGCGTTGCGGTGGGCGATTACGACAACGACGGCTACCCGGACATCTACGTTGGGAACTTCGGTGTTTCGCGTCTATATCACAACAACGGAAACGGCACGTTTACAGATGTTGCAGAGAAACTGCACGTGGCGCGTCGCGGTTGGAGCACGGGCGCGAGTTGGGGCGATTACGACGGCGACGGACGCCTTGATTTGTTTGTGCCGGGCTACGTGCAGATTGATCTGAACAAATTGCCGCCGAGTCCGAGTGACTCGGGAAAGGACGGCGATGTCAGTCAGAACTTCTGCCAGTTTCGTGGCGTGCCAGTGATGTGTGGACCACGTGGTCTCCCCGGTGAAGGCGATACGTTGTATCACCAGAAAGCAGAGGGCACGTTTGAAGATGTGAGTACCAAGGCCGGCGTGAATGATCCGGAGAAGTATTATGGATTTTCATCGGCGTTCGTGCACGTTGACGACGACAAGCTGCTGGATCTGATCGTCGTTAACGATTCAACGCCAAATCAGCTTTACATCAACAAAGGTAACGGCACGTTCGAGGAGATCGGATATCCATCGGGCGTGGCGCTCAACGAAAACGGGCGCGAGCAGGCGGGAATGGGCCTCGCGGTTGGTGATTACGACAACGACGGTCGCGTCGATTTTCACATTACAAATTTTTCAGACGACTCGAACGTGCTTTATCACAACGACGGTGAGACAAACTTCACAGACGTTACGTTTCAGGCCGGACTCGGCGAGATATCGATTCCATTTCTCGGTTGGGGAACGAGTTTTATCGACTTCGACAACGACGGCTGGCTGGATCTGTTTGTGGTGAACGGGCACGTTTATCCCGTTGTCGACGCGCATCAATGGGGCACAAGTTACGCTCAGCAGGCGTTGCTGTTTCGAAATCTGCACGGGAAGTTTGAGCGTGTAGGTGCGGCGCCGGGCAGCGCGTTGGCTGAGGCGTGGCCTGGACGGGGATTGGCCGTCGGCGATCTCGATAATGATGGACGTCTCGACCTCGTAATTAACAATCTTGATTCAAAACCGACAATGCTCCGAAACGTCGGCGCCTCGACGGAACATT
>DASZDV010000055.1:0-4190 GCA_035941575.1 Pyrinomonadaceae bacterium | reverse complement strand
CAGGTAAGCGAGATTTCCGCCGAGGCAGAAACCGACGGCCCCAACGCGGCCACTGCACGCCGGATGTTGGCGCAGAAAGCTGAGCGCCGCCGCGGAGTCTTCTACTGCTTTTGCTTCGTCAAGCCGCTGGTAAAACTCGAACGCCTTGTTGCGGTCGTCGCCTTTGTCTGTTAACTGGACGCCGCGCTCGAGTCGCCAGAAAAGATCCGGACAGAGAGCGACAAAACCGTGCGCGGCATACCAATCGGCGATGTCGCGCATGTGGTTGTTGACGCCGAAGATCTCCTGCAGCACGACGATGCCCGGGCCGTAGCCGCTGGCGGGCAGAGCGAGGTATGCATCGAACTCGCCGCCGTCAAAGGATTTTATTGTGGCCATAAGTGCGCCACAGATTACACAGATCACACAGAGTGAACAAGAAACTAAGCGGACGTGGCGAGGAATTGCCGGCCCGCTGAACAGAGACTGAGAAAACTGCATGTGCAGCAATGCGGCGCCGGTTTGACCGGGAAGTCAACGGGATTGGCTGAAGAGACGATGCGCAGCATTGCAGCATCGACTGCGGCCTGGCATTGCTCGGGATTGAGTAGTTCGTCAGAAAGGTGCACCTCGACGTTTGGTTGGAGAAAGTGGAGCGTCGCGCGGATTTGGTTGCCGGAGAGTGCTGGAATTAGTTCACGAACCGCGAGCGCGTACGATTGCATTTGGAGTTCGTAGTCTTCGGACGTGGTTTTTAACGCGGTCGTCATCGACGTGCTTGATTCAGTTTCTTCGAAGTTGAAGGAGAACTGATTTTCCTGTGGCGGTTCTGGCGGCGGAGTTTTAGGGGGGATGATGCGATTGGTCTTAAAGTCGACGATCTCAATTAGGGAGTCATTTATGAGCAACTTGTCGATCACGCCATAGAGAATTCCGAGTGGGCGTCGCAACCGAAAACTCAGTTCGCTCCAGAGACCACTTTCGCCCGCGGGACGCCCTTGAGGATGCATCGCGTCGGTTATTCTCGGCGCCACCTGAACACGTCTGAACACGTCGCTCGCGAGATAGTTGTTCGCGAGCGGCAGGAGTTCTTTGATCGCTGCGTCGAAGTTGATCTCAACCAGCCGATCCGCGAGCTGCGCCTGTCGCAAACGCACCACCTCCTCAAAACTCTGGCGCAAACATTCTTCGGAGCTTTGGTCTGCCGTGTAGCGTTCGCAGAAACGGTGAATGACCGCGCCTTTCAACGTTGCCGTAAGATTGGACGGCGGCTCAGGAGCGTCGGCGTTGTTCCAGACAGCGAGTTCATCGCTTGATGGGAGTTGCAGGACCCGATCGAAGTAATACTGCCGCGGGCAGCGGTGATAGTTGATCAACTGCGTTACGCTGAAACGATGAATCGCATTCCCAACGGGCCGCTCGATTGTGCGAATCAACGGAAACGCTTCAACCAGCGAATCAGCAGGAGGCACGGTCGTTTGTGGCTCGTCTTCAACCGGCGGCTCAAACTCAGCTATCTCTTCCGGCAGATTGAGTGTCAATTGCATCTGTACGTCGTCCGCAAGCTCAACCAATCCGCTTGAAGATCTCTCTCCGAGATCCAGTGACTGCCAGATCCATTTCAACCAGCAATCGTTCGATCTTGTAAGCGACGCCAGTTGATCCGTAACGCCCGACAGGATCAAGCGATCCTCAGCGCGGGATGCGGCGACGTACAGCAACCGCATACTTTCAAACTGCTCGCGCCACGCGTGTCGCTTTTCGAAGTTCGCATAGGTACACCCTGCGACAAGACTTCCACGCCCGTCCGGCACTTTCAAAGTCAGGCCCTGATGACGATCGAGCAACACCCAGCTATCGGTAGCAACGCGCGACAGCCGTTGCAGATCCGGAATGATTACCACCGGAAACTCGAGACCCTTCGCCTGGTGAATCGTCATCAACCGCACGGCGTCCGCCGCCTGGTCGATTTGTCCTTCACTCTCGCGACTACCGATTGCTTCAAACTCCTCGACGTAGCGCACAAAGTCCCGAATCAGATATGTCCCCGAACTTTCAAAACGAGCTGCGAGAGTGAATAGTCGCTCGACGTTTGCGAGACGTTGCGCGCCGTCGAAGTTTGCCGCGATCACAGTCATGTACTCTGACTCGTTGACTGCGAACCGGAGCAGATCCTGGATGGGATAATGATGCCGGCGCGCGACGAGTTCGCTAATCAGTTTCGCGGCGCGATCAAGCAGTTCGTGTTCTTCGTCGCTAATGAACGCGATTTCGTTGTGTCGCCGCAACGCAGTGTAAAGCCGGCGCGTTACAGAGAACCCGCGCAAAGGATCGTCGGTTTCCAAATCAGCCAGCAGCGGCGCACAACGCAACGCGAGTAATGCATTATCAGAGAGACCGCACAGTGGAGAACGAAGCACGGCGGCCAGCGCCAACTCATCCGTCTTGTTGTCGAGAAACCGCAGCAGTTGAATCAGGTCGGTGATCTCTTCGCGCTCGTAAAAACCACGGCCGAGCACCGTTTGGTAGGGAATGTTTGCGCGGCGAAAGACTGCTTCGTAGATCTGCACCTGCGTCATCGCGCGAAACAGCAACGCAATGTCGCCGTACTTCAACTCCGGCGAAGAACGCTTCAGCGCAAGGATGCGACGCGCAACCTGTCGCGCATCGAGTACACGCGAATCCTGTTCGGCTCGCGGATCATCTTCGAGCGATGGTTTCGTAGTAACCAGCAATTCAACGAGCGGGCCTTCCTCACGCAGCTCACGCCGCGGTTCGCTCTTCTCGTGTTTCACATAGCCCAACTGGTCCAGGTTCTTATACTCGCTTGACGGAATGTCGTCAGGCACCTTGAAGAGTCGCGCGAACAGATAGTTGAAGAAAGCAATTAACGGCGGCTGACTGCGAAAGTTCAACTGAAGCGACTTCTCCTCACCGCCATGCGCGATGAGCGTCTCCGTCATCTCGCGGAACACATCCACGTCCGCGCCGCGAAAACCGTAGATCGACTGCTTGCGGTCGCCGACGATGAACAGATTCGCCGGACGACGACCCCTGGTTAATGCAAGACGTTCGAGCAACACGCGCTGCACCGCATTCGTGTCCTGAAACTCGTCGACAAGGAAGAACCGGTACCGTTCGGATGTGCGAGCGAGCACTTCCGGCCGTTCGAGCAGCGTCAGTGTCCTTAATTCAAGGTCGTCAAAATCCAGCGCCGACAACTTCTGCTTTTCTTCGTTGAGCCGCTGGTCGATGCGCAATAGCAGGTTGACCATTTCGAGCGCGTACTGCCGGGCAAACAGGTCGAGACAAACCTGCGGGACGCGTCCCTGGAGTTCTTTTGCCCAAATCAACGAGTCGAGCGCCCTGACGTGATCGGCCACAGATCCGGTAGCCGTCGGGCGAGGCTTACGAAAAGTTTCGATTAACCGGCAATAGTCAGCGAGCGTTTCGTGCGAAGGAATGTTCCGTAATAGCTTCTGCGCCTCGGTCCAAGCCGCAAAAACTTCCTGTCGCTTCTCCAGTCCTGCTTTCGTGGTTCGACGGGCGGCAAAGAAGTCGTCCATCGTGCGTTCAAGTTCTTCCAACGCGAGCGCGTGATCTTCTTCGGTGGCATGAACGCGCCCTGTCGCAAGCGCCAATTCTTCAAGCCACAAGCCCTGCCCTCGCGCTTGACGATAGAGTTGGGCCAGCGCCGCCGCGAGGCGGCTGCGTCCGACGCCGAGTGTCAGACGTGAGATTTCGATGTGACCACCGCTGATGAAGTCGGAAAGCACTTCTTCAACAGTCAACTCGAGCATCATCGCGGCGCGATGTTCGTCCAACAACAGAAACTGCGGATCGACACGCGCTTCGATCGGAAACTCGCGCAGCAGTCGCGCACAAAAGCCGTGGATCGTGGTGATCACTGCGCCGTCGAGAGTGCGTTTGTAATTCAACCAGCGTCTGCGTTCGTCGTCAGTGGCGATGCGCAGCATGTGATGGAGATCCTCGCGCAGGCGTTCGCGCATTTCGTTCGCCGCGCGGTTGGTGAAAGTGATGGCGACGATTTGATCGATTGAGAGACTGTGTTCGCGGAGAATGTGAAGGTAGCGCTCGACCAGGACCGTTGTCTTTCCGGAGCCCGGTCCCGCCGTGACGGAGATGTGTTTACTGATGTCGTATGCGGCTGCCGCCTGTTCCGGCAACAGCACTCGCTGCTTGTCCATCTG
>DASZDV010000054.1:0-1971 GCA_035941575.1 Pyrinomonadaceae bacterium | reverse complement strand
GTACTTCATCACGAGATAGAAGCGCCCCAGCGTGTCGTCGTAAAAATAGTCGTAGATAGTAGGGATGCACGGATGCTCCAGCGAAGTCAGCAACAGCGACTCGCGTTTGAAATCGCCGATAGCTTTTTCGTGTTGCGCTGGATCGAGATGCGATTCGACCATCTCCTTGACGGCGCGCGGCGCGTCACCGAGGTTACGATCTTTTGCGAGATAAACTGCGCCCATACCGCCGCCGCCGATGCGACGAACGATCTCGTAACGATGGTTCAGAATCGTGTTCGAGTCGAGCTGTTTGACAGCTGGGCGGTGCCCACCTGTGCCACGCGATTCCACGATGGATTCTGAGATTCCAACGTTGTCTGTGAATGATCCACCGAGTGAGTTTGACGAGATGGGAATCGGTTCACCAGTTTCTGCTGCTGGTGGGGGCGGCGCTTCGATAACGGGCGGCTCGGCCACAGCAGAAGCGTCCACAGGGTGCACTGCGTCTGACTCGCTGATGTTGGCAGCGATAGTCTTCAATTCCGAATTGAGCGGAAGTTGCTGCGTGCCGCAGTTCCCGCAGAAGTGTTCCTCAGGCGAGACGCGGGCGCCGCATGCGTTGCATTCGGCCATCTGATCTATTTCACAATGTGGAAGCGCAGGAACGTCTTACCGACAATAATTTCGTCGCCGTCGCAAAGTGCCTGGCGCTGTCCAGGAGGCAATCGTTTGCCACGATTGATGAACGTACCGTTAGTTGATCCCAAATCCTCTAAGAAGTATTGACCATTACTCAGAGTGATGCGGGCGTGACGGCGCGAGACTTTTGCTTCCGGATCGTCAGTATCGAGGTCTACGTCGGGGAAGATACCGCCGTCAGCGTCCCAACGGCCGATTTGCGCTTCCGTATCACTCAACATGAACTGTTTCCCGCTCGAGCGGCCCTTTTCAATGACGAGTCGGGCGTGTGGCTTATTGGGCGGACGTATTGCAGAGAAACTAAGGCCGGCAGAAACGCGTTTACCGGCAAATTCCGGTTGGCTGTCTTGCATAGGAGCATGAGCACCGTTCTGGCCCGCCCCCGGGTTTTGCTGATATGGCGCGGGGCGGCCGTTGGGCCGGAGGGGCGCGCCACATTCGTCACAGTATTGCGAACCGTCCAGGTTTTCTGTTTTACAGCGATCGCAGGTAATCATCAGGACTCTCAGAAAAGCAAGCAATTCTAACGCGAAACATGCCAGTTGCGCCAACACCACTTTTGGACTGTTAACGCCGCAACCATTTTGTTCGTCTATGCTTCCAAGTCCCCTTGTTGGTTGCTCTTAAATGAAACAGTTTGATAAGTTTTCACGTAAGAGCTACTTCGAGCGTACCGGTTTAGCGTCAGCGGTCCCGATTAGAACCACTACCTCGTTTTCAATCAAGAATTTAAGCTCTCGATCGAAGGACTCTAAGAATGGCACTTAGTCGTAAAAAGAAGATCATTATCGGCGTGGTTGTGGGCGTCGTGCTTGCCACTATTGTAGTTATCAGCGTGATTGCCACCCGCAAGGAAGAACCGGAAGTTGTCACGGTCAAGATTGAAGTCAGGCCTGAACTCAAGCAGACCGTAACGGCCTCCGGCGAAGTCCGTCCCATCCGGTACATCAAGCTCACGAGCGAAGTTCCGGGACGTATCGAAGAGATTTACGTCACCGCCGGCGATCAGGTCACCAAAGGCAAGCCGCTGGTCCGCATCGATCCGACCCAGTTGCAGTCAAACCAGGAGGCCCAATGGGCCGCCACCCAGGCGTCAATGAACGACGTACAGAACGCTCGCAACGCCGTTAACCAGGCCCAACAGGCATTGATCGTCGCGGAGCAGGGAGTGGCCTCGGCACAACAACAGGTCGTCGCTTTTCAGACCAACGTCGAGAAGGCCCAGGTGGCACTGAACACGGCCCAACGCGAACTCAAACGTTATACGGAATTGGTTGAAGCCGGAGTGTC
>DASZDV010000053.1:0-4957 GCA_035941575.1 Pyrinomonadaceae bacterium | reverse complement strand
CAGGATTACAACGCAGGAATCATTCAACGTCCTCGACTGGGAATGTTTGGATGGCACCAGAACTATTTGCAAGTCGGCCTGCCGCTGTTGCGAGCCCTCTCGCCCACTGACATACGCGCAATCATGGCGCATGAGTTTGGTCATCTTTCCGGGAGTCACGGAAAGTTTTCGAGTTGGATCTATCGTGTGCGGCAAACGTGGATTCAAGTGTTGCAAAGGATGGAGAACAACCGGCGCTACGGCTCCGGCATCTTCGAAAGTTTTTTCAACTGGTACGCACCGTATTTCGCTGCGTATTCGTTTGTGTTGGCGCGCGCACAGGAATATGAAGCGGACCACTGTGCGGTGAAGATGACAGGTCAGAAGAGTGCTGCTCGCGCGTTGATAAATTTGCAACTCAAAGGGAAGGCTTTGAGCGAGGAGTTCTGGCCCGCGTTTTACCGGCGTGCGGATAAGCAAGAGCAGCCACCGCGTGACACTTTCGAGGAGATGCTGAAGACATTGCGCGAGCCAGTTGCACCTGAGAAGGCGCAGTTGTGGTTCTCGCAGTCGCTCACGACGCGCCATCGTTACGACGACACGCATCCCGCGCTCGCTGATCGACTCGCGTCCATTGGCTACAAGGAGGTGCGCAAAACTGCGGACATCAATCTGTTTGCTTCGAATGGCGATCAGGTACAGAGCGATGAGTATTTTCTTGCGCGCGTGCCCGAGGCGTTCATTCAGAAACAGAATCGTTTGTGGCAAGAGCAGCTTGCAGAGGATTGGAAAGAGCGTCACAAGTTCGTAGCAGAGGCTGAAAAGGCGCTAGTTGAGTTGAACTTGAAGGCGGAGTCGCAGGAGCTTACCGTCGAAGAACGTTGGCAACGCGCGCGGTTTACGATCGGGACGCAAGATCATGCCGCAGCTATTCCGTTGCTCCATGACGTTCTTGCTTTAATGCCGGATCACGCGGCAGCGAATTTCACGCTCGGTGAGGCGTTGCTCGAACAGGATGATGAAGCAGGCATCAAGCACGTCGAGCGCGCTATGGAGAGAGACGTTCACGCTACTCCGGCAGGTTGTGAACTGATCTATTTCTTTCTCAATACTCGTGGGCGCGTCGAGGAGGCGGAAAACTACCGGCGGTGCATCATCAACTACAACGACGAAGTGGAGTTAGGCCGGCGCGAACGCGAGAACATCAGCAAAAAAGACGATTTTATGGGGCACGGGTTGGACCGTGAGGCGCTGGACGCTTTTCGGGCGCAGCTTGTGAATGTCCCGAATCTGGCGTCGGCGCATCTGGTGAGAAAGGTGTGCAAGCATCTTCCGGATGAGCCAAGTTACGTTCTTGGGATTAGGACGAAACGCACGTGGTATGGCGGGCAGAGCGACTCTCGCGATCAGCAGGTGATAAATCAGTTAGCGGCAAACGTTAGTTATCCGGGCTACACCTACATCATCGCCCTCGAGCACAACTACAAACCCCTTCGGAAAATCTTCAAACGCATCGACGCGTCAGAGATCTACCGCTCGGCGTAAGTTATGGGTGACATACCGTCGGCGATTCAAACTGCCGAGCTTTTGAGTCACCCCTTGAAAGGCTTGCCGCCAAGTGTCAGCTTTGTCGCACCGGCTCCGCCGTCTGATGTGAGGCGAGGCTCTGCCTCGCCGTTCGTTCAGAAAAGGAAATGGGGCTCTGCCCCTGGTATGGCCTTTGGCCGAAACCTTCGGGCAAAGCCCGAACGAGGGGCTTAGCCCAGTATTAACGGCAGCGTCCGGCAAGGCAAAGCCTCGCCTCACATCAGGCGGCAAAGCCGCTACAACACCGCGCGGTGGTCAGCTTAGAACGAGAGGTGGTGTAACCGCTTACAACGAGAAGGTGCCGTAGAAGGCGCTGTTCTCACCGGAGCGGGACCAGGGGGTGCTGAGGTGTTTGCCGGAATACACAGCCTTGGCGGTGTATCCAACTTTCCTGTTTTCTAAAAAGACGAGCGGGCGGTACCAGACGAGGTTAGGCATCTTGCAGCAGAGATCGTTCGGCATGGCGTCCACGTTGATCGTTGCATCGTCTGCCGCGACAGCGTAAGAGCGCCCCTGACGTTCAAAACTGATCGGCGCAGTGCGCACGGTCACAACCTTACCGAGCGTCGCCGCATATTTTTCCCGTAGCGCATTGAGCATCGCGTGAGACTGCGCGGCTGACGCTTTCGCGTCGATGATGACTTCCGACTGCCGCGCAGCATCATCATCAGAAAGATTCGCGTCCGACGTAACGATCGCCATCGCGCGCACGCCTGCGAGATCCACGCCTTGCCATTTTCCGGAGGTAACGTTCCAAGCCATCATCGCGTCGCGACCGGTCGTTACAACTTCGCCGTTGTAATGACACGCGCCGGCAAACACACTGGCGGTGCGCACTTCAACATAGTCGCCACGCAAACTGACGTTCTCCGCGTGCGAACTGAAAATCAAACCGCAAACCGCTGCGACCATCGCCATTACAACAAACAACGCTCTACGCATCACTCTTACCTCCGAATCACAGATACACGAGATTATACGCCTTTGACTGCGGAACTGTAGCAGGCCCGGCCCGGACCACACCTCTCGGGATCGACGCGACCGTTGTCAGGCCCAATAACTTCCTGAGTTTCACAACACCAAACGTGGTTCGCGGCGTCGAGATAATCGTCGGCACTCGACGCCAGCCGGTCGAGGAGAAAGAATTTTTTCGAACGCAACGACCCGCAGAAAGCCGACTGAACGAGCTCAGGCGCCGGAGTTGTTTCGGTTAGTTCGTCTGCCATGATTCTTCTCCTTAGAGTGATCGTTCATATAGGTCCAATAGGTCCTATACGACTTATATTGCAGCACCTACTTTCGCCAGCGCGCGCCGCACGAGCGTCTGCGCCAGCGGAACCTTGTACGCGTTCTTTTCGAGCGGCTTTGCGTCTGCGAGTGCGATCTTGCCGGCTTCCGACAGAATCTCCGCATTCAACTGTTTACCGATGAGAAACTTCTCGGCCTGCGGCACACGCCACGGTATCGGCGCAACGCCGCCCAGCACGATGCGAACATCACGAACGGTCCGGTTCGGCGCAAGCTGAACTGCGGCTGCAACCGAGGCGAGCGCGAAGTCGAGTGATTCGCGTTCTTTGAACTTCAAATAAGTCGAATGTGTCGCGAGCGGTGAGGCCGGTACAAAGATCTCCGTGATGATGTCATCGTTTTGCAGAACGTTTTCGCGCCGAATACTTCCTTCGGACGGCAACGTGAAAAACTTGTCGAGTGGAATCACGCGTTTTCCGGCAGCGCCCGTGACGGTCACACGGGCACCCAGCGCGACGAGCACCGGCGCAAGGTCGGACGGGTGCACAATGTAACTTGGACCACCACCGATTATCGCGTTGTACTTGTTCTCGCCATTGGCCGCGTAACACTCAGAGCCGCCCTTTTTCAAACAGATGACTTCTTCGAGACGGAAGTACCAACAGCGCGGACGTTGACACAAGTTTCCACCCACAGTCCCGAGGTTGCGGATTTGAGGCGTGGCGATCGAATGAGCCGCTTCACTCAGTCCCGGAAAACTCTTGCGCACGCCCGCATGTTCTTCCAGTTCGCTCAACGTAACCAGCGCGCCAATGGTGAGACCGCGCGCGTTTAGCGTGATGCGGTTGAGTCCGGGAATGTGTTTGAGATTGACGAGCCGTGCCGGACGCGACGTGTAGTCCTTCATCGTCGTCAACAGATCCTGTCCACCCGCGATTGGCCGCGGCGCTTCGTCGATGTCCGTCGCCGCCGCAGCGCTCAACATCTTCACGGCTTCGTTAACAGTTGTTGGGTTCGTCCATTCGAAAGTTTTCATACTGGTTTCCCCATCAGGATTTTGTCGGGCGTGATCGGGAGTTCACGTATACGCAGCCCCGTAGCATTGAACACCGCGTTCACCAGCGCACCGAGGGCGGGAATGATGCAGCCCTCGGCGATGCCGATAACCGCTTCGCGTTTGTCGTCGTCGTCGATAATCGGAACCAGCTCCGGCATTTCCAGAGTGCCCGGCAGTTTGTAATCGCCGAAACCGGGATTTAGCTGCATGCCGAGTTGCGCGTCCATCACGCGGCCTTCCCACAACGCCATGCCGAGCGATTGGATCATGCCGCCGTTGATCTGGCTCTCAAGCGTCAAACGATTCAACGGCAAGCCACCGTCCTGAACATGGACCATCTTGATCGGTTTGACGTGACCGGTCTCGACGTCCACTTCCACTTCGGCGAAGCAAACGCCATGAATGCCGCGCGACTGCAAATCAGCACGCCATTCGCCGTGCGACGTGATGCCGGCCGCAGGCAACGACGCACACGCCTGTTTCCAGGCAAGCGACTGACCCTTGGCGCTCACGTTGCCGTTCGCGAACACGACTTCCTCGGCCTTCGCATTACCAAGCAACGGCGCAACGCGCTCAGCGATCATCAGGCGCGCTTTGATCGACGCATCTTTAACGGACGGCGATAAAGACGCCGCGGTTGTGGAACCGCCGGAGGGATTTGCCGAGCCGAGTGTTGAACTGCCAATCTGCTCTTTCACGTCGTTCATGCCAAGACCGAGTTCTTCGGCGACGATTGCACGAGTGAAAGTGCGTGTGCCCGTGCCGAGGTCCTGCGTGCCCACGGCGACCAGCACCGATCCGTCACGCCCGATCGTCACATCGACTTTGCATTGATTGTTTCCACCGCCGCCCCAGGTGCCCACGGCGCAACCTAGCCCGCGCTTCAGTGGGCCAGCACCGCTGCCGGCAACTCGATTCCTTCTGGACCAGCCGATCTCCTTCGCGCCACGTTCCAACTGCCGGTGATAAACCTCGTCGCGCAAATTCTTTTTGCGAAACTCGACCGGATCCATGTTGATCTTGTGAGCGAGTTCGTCAACGAGCGATTCAACCGCGAAAGAAGCTTGCGGATGACCGGGCGCGCGC
>DASZDV010000052.1:0-4033 GCA_035941575.1 Pyrinomonadaceae bacterium | reverse complement strand
GACACTCTTCGCGATGTCGCGAAAGACGGCGCTCGCTGAGAGCTCGTAGCCAAAATCGAGGCCGAGTTCTTTTGCAAGTTGGGCCACGATCATCCAGTCAGCTTTCGACTGGTGAAGCGGCGGGATCGATTGCCGCACGCGTTGGACCTGGCCGCTGTTGTTGGTGAACGTTCCGTCAACTTCGGCATATGAAGCCGCGGGTAGAACGACGTCGGCAAACGAGGTGGTTTCATTCTCAAAAAGTTCCTGCACCACCAGAAAATCCAGTTTTGCCAATCCGTCAGATCTCTGATCCAACTGCTCCGGCAAAAAACTACCTGCCAGATACATTGCGCGAACGTCGCTACCCGCCTTGTCGAGCAGATCGGAAGGCGTCAGCCCGCGGTCCATCATTCGCATGTCGTGAGCGCCGATGCTGTTGTTGAAAAGCGCCAACGGATGCAGCAACACCCTTCGGCCTTCGCCGCCAAACACAGTCCCAAACTGGCCGAGCACTGCCTGCGCCTCGCTACTCAACGCCGCAGAAAACATAACTACGACGTCTCCTTGCGTATCGGTGATCATTTGTCGCGCAGCGTTGATCTGTTCTACATCCACGCCGGCTTTTTGTGATCCGAGGGCGTCGTTCGTATCAGCAAGGGCCAAAAGAACCGCTTCTTCGGTGGCGGGGTTCGTGTGTAAGAAGATCGCAGCCTGTTCGCGCAAGCGAATCGGTACGGGATTTACGAGGATCAATTGCGCGCCACCGTTTCGAACGGCCTGGCGGATCTGTTTACCTGTCAGCGGTTGCAGTTCGCCGGGATCGCCGCCGATCAGAAGAATTGTCTTCGCGTAACGAATATCGCGGTGCGTTGCGAGCGGCGCACCGAGGTTCTCAAAGAACGTCTGCAAGCTGTAAAGATCGGTCGTCGTGTAATTCTCGGTGCCGACCAGTTCCGTCGCGAACTTGCGCAGCACGTGAAGCGACTCGTTCGTCAAACGCGGACTGCCGACAACGCCGATTGCATTTCGCCCGTGCGCTTCCGCCACTTCGTCGAGTTTTGTCGCCACATGGCGGATCGCTTCGTCCCACGTCGCAGGGATCAGCTTGCCGCCCTTCTTGTAGCGAATCATCGGAGTACGAATGCGATCTTCGTGATTAATGAACGGGTGACCGAAGCGGCCTTTTACACATAGAAACTCGCCGTTGATTCCGTTCACGTAACGATCACGCGCGACCACGCGGCGCACTTCGCCGCCTCGTGAACCGATTGACATCTGGCAGCCATCCGAACAGAAGTTGCAAGTCGAGATCGTCTGCGCGAGTTCCCAGGGACGGGTTTGATGACGGTAAGTCGCGTCGAGCAGCGTTCCGGTCGGACAAACTTCAATGCAGTTGCCGCATTGCGAACAGTCGAGCCAGCCGAGATAAGTTCCGATGACAGTGTGAGCGCCGCGCCCACCTGCCTCGATCGCGTCTTCGCCCATCCACTCGTCGCATACGCGCGTGCAACGTTTGCAGAGAATGCAACGCTGCGGATCGTTTGCGACCATCGGTGAAAGGTATCGCTCAGCGTAATAGTTTTTCTTTTCGGTGAAACGTTCTTCGAGGCCGCCCCAGTCAAACGTCATCTCCTGCAACTCACACTCACCACCGCGATCGCACACCGGACAATCGAGCGGATGGTTCGCGAGGAGAAACTCGGTCATGCCGCGTTGGGCTTTTTCGATCTCTTCACTCTGCGTGGTGACCACCATTCCGTCAGTGACGATGATCGTGCAGGAGGTTTGCAGTTTCGGCATCTTCTCGATGCGCACGAGGCACATGCGACACGAAGCCTGCAACGCGAGGTCTGCGTAATAACAGAAGGACGGGATGTCGAATCCCTTCTCGCGGCAGACGTCGATCAGACGTGCGCCTTTCGGGACTTCGAATAACTTCCCGTTGATTGTGACCTTAGCTAATTCCGTCGCCATTATCTAAACGTGTTTTTGCCACGGATTTCCCGGATCTACACGGAAGAATCACTTCTGTGTCCATCCGTGTTATCCGTGGCTAACAATCTTTTCGCGAAATCTTCCGGGAATCGCTTAATCGCCGACTGGATGGGCCACGCCGCCGCATCGCCGAGCGGGCAAAACGATTTGCCTTCAATGTTGTCGCAAAGATCGAGCATCAACTGCGCGTCTTCCGGACGTCCCGCACCGCCATCAATCCGCTTGAAAACTTTCACGAGCCAGTCGGTGCCTTCGCGGCACGGAGTGCACCAGCCGCACGACTCGTGTTTGTAAAACTCAGTCAGGTTCTTTGTCGACTCAAACACATCAACCGTCTCATCCATCACGATGAAACCGCCGGAACCTACACTCGAACCGGCAGCAACCAAACCTTCGTAGTCCATGCGCACGTCTTTTCCTACAATGTGATCGGCGCGCATGATGTAGACCGACGAACCACCCGGAATCACTGCTTTCAGATTCTTACCGTCGAGCATTCCGCCGCAGTCTTCGAAGATAAACTTTTCCATGTCGTCGTAACCCATCGGCAGTTCGTAAACGCCGGGCAGGTTTACGTGACCGGAGACGGACCACAGTTTCGTGCCGCCACTCTTTTCGGTTCCGAGTTTTTGATACGCCTCGCCGCCCATCTTGATGATGTCGGGCACGGCGGTGAGTGTTTCGACGTTGTTCACGACGGTCGGACACGCGTACAGACCCGAGACAGCAGGGAAGGGAGGCTTCATTCGCGGATGGCCGCGCAGTCCCTCAAGTGAACTCAGCAGGGCAGTCTCTTCACCGCAGATGTAAGCGCCGGCGCCGCTGTGCGTGTGAATGTCGCAGGAGAAGTTTGAGCCGAGAATGTTGTTGCCCAGCAGTCCCGCGGCGCGTGCTTCTTCAAGCGCAACGTCCATGATGTCGATCAAATACTTGTACTCGCCGCGCGTGTAGATGTAATTCAGCTTCGCGTTCAGCGCGTACGCGGCGATCAACATGCCTTCGATCAGCATGTGTGGATCGCGTTCCATCAAGTACCGGTCTTTGAAGGTTCCGGGCTCTGATTCATCCGCGTTGCAGACCACATACTTCGGTTTCGGTGAATCTTTCGGTACGAAACTCCACTTCATGCCGGTCGGAAAACCCGCGCCGCCACGACCCCGCAACGCCGATTTCTTCACTTCGTTGATCACGTCGTCCGCCGACATGCCGTCGATGACTTTCTTGATCGCCTCGTACCCACCGTTACGACGGTACACGTCGATACTGCGCGAGTTCTCGAGATGAACTCGACGAAGTTGCAGTGGTTCACAGCCGATGGCTTCGATACGCATAAAAATGTTTGCAGGCGAGACGCCTGCGGTCCCAGCGAAAGTTGCCGCTAAGGTAACGCGTCCAGTACCTGATCGATCTTTTCCGGCGTCAGGTTCTCGTGATAATCAAAGTTGACTTGAAGCATTGGCGCCGTGCCGCACGAGCCGAGACACTCGACTTCCGACAGTGTGAAACGACCGTCCGGCGTCGTCTCGCCAACCTTGATGCCCAGTTTTTTCGAACAATGCTCAGTGACTTTTCCCGCGCCGCGAATCTTGCACGACAACGTGCGGCAAACCTGGATGTGGTACTTGCCGATCGGCTCGGTGTGAATCATCGAGTAGAACGTCGCCACTTCCCAGATGTCGGTTACGCGCAGCTTCAAACGGTTCGCGAGATAGAGCACACCCGCAGGATCGAGATAACCACGCTCGCGCTGGACGATGAACATCAACGGCAGGATCGCCGACCGCATCACCGGATACTTGGCGAGATGTCTATCTATCTCTGCTTCGACCTCAGCGGAAAACGTCGCGGGGTCAACGCCAAGATCAACAGGCTGCGAAAGTGGTGCGATTTGTACTGGTTGAGAACTCATTTCTATTTTAGCCGCGGATACACACAGATTTGCACAAGTCAGTTTCGATCTGTTTACTCTGTGTTAATCCGTGGCCCAACTACCGGTCGATTTCACCAAGCACGATATCCAACGAACCAATAATCGCAACAACGTCCGCGACCATTT
>DASZDV010000051.1:0-4686 GCA_035941575.1 Pyrinomonadaceae bacterium | reverse complement strand
CGTCAGGTGTCGTGCCTGATTTCCAACGTAGCTGAGATCGACGACGAATCCTCCGGGCAACTGTCGTTGAACACCGAGGCTATAGGCGTAGACCACGCCCGGTGGCATGTCAAAGTCAAAAACGGTCAGTGCCTGGACCAGCGGCCGCCCGGTACCGGAAACGCCAACAGTATCGAGTGGATTATTGAAACCAGTCAGACCCGAAAGATTTGCAGGGGTTTTGAACTGGCGTCCCTGAGTGATAGTGGCGACAGTGGCAAACGGTGCGTTTGTGCCTGCGTCACGAACAGGATTCAACAGAGTGCGATCGTAATAGATTCCGCCGCCGCCACGAATGACTGTCTTGCCGCTGCTAAAAGGATCCCAGGCAAAGCCAAAACGCGGCGCGAAGAGTGGACCACCACTATCTGCAAGTCCACTTGCTCTGTCCGACTTCAGGCGCTGCAAATTTGGATCACTAACCTGTGCGTTACTCGGTAACACGAGACCGTTGTACGGATCAAAAAAGCCTTGCGCTCGCGTGCCCTGTCCAGTCGGGTCGGCGGTCAGGTTTATGACGCCGCCTGAGATGTTACTTCCCAGCGGAGCTTTGGCTGGATTGAACCGACTCGGATCGAATCCAACAATGTTTCCCAGATCCGTGTAAGGCCAGGGAATGTATTGCATGCGCAGGCCGAGTGTGAGGCTCAGGTTCTTGTTTACGCGCCACTGGTCGTTCGCATAAAGCTCGATTTGATTATAGGCAGCCGGCGCTGCGGTCGTATTCGAAGTTTCGGTATACCGCGTGTACGCTCCGAGCAACAGATTTGCAAGCGCATGACCACTGTCCTGTGGTCTAAAAGATGTTCCGGCGGTCGAGCCGGTACTAAACGTGATCGTGCCTCCGTCGCGCACACGCGTGTTCTCATTCTTGTTGCTGTTGGCATAGAGCAGGCCAAATTTGAGCGCGTGCGCATTGCGGACCCAACTGAGATTGTCGCGAACCTCCCAATTGCGGGCGTCGATAATGTAGGGCAACCCATTGCCGCTCAAAGTCGCAAAGCCCTGTACTGAGAATTCCGGAATCTTGTTTAGCCTGTTTTCCTGAAAGATCTCGGTGAAGTTCAAGCCATAAGTGTCGCGCGCAATTTGTGCGTCGTCCTGGTACAAGACTGACTGATCGTTTCGCTGCCAGGAAACCATCGCTTCGTTGACGATTGTCGAGGTCAGAACGTGTGTGTAACTTGCGAGAAAAGTCTTGCCGAGTCGAATGTGATTATCAGGAGCGATCGGCAACACCTGATTGTCGAATGTCGAACCGAGCGGATTGTCGGAATCAAACTTGTCGCGAATCCAGCGTCCAAAGAAGCTGACGCGATCGTTGAGTTGATAATCGACGCGCACGAGCTCCTGTCTAACGTTGCGACGTATATTGGCGGTGCCGATAAAACGATTCGAACCGGCATTGGCGTCGGGGAAGAGTCGCGCGAGTGCGATCCCGTTCGGCGACTTCTTCGCATCGGGAATGATGTTGTTTGGAAAAGGCGTGCCGTTGGTCGAACCGGATTTGTCACACAGGATGAACTTATCCGAAGAATTGCCCGCCGGAATCGCAGTGGCGCAGGTGTAGTTCGCCGGCAAACCTGTTGGCAGGAACGCGCTGAAATCGCCCTTCTTCATTGCCTCGGTTGGCACAAGCTCGTTGAAGCCCGCAGTGGTCCGCGGCAACTTGTACTCAAGACCACCGAAGAAGAAGAGTTTCTGCTTGTACAGTGGGCCACCGATAAAGCCGCCGAGATTGTTAAACCGCAAATATGGTTTTTGTGGCACACCGACTGTTACCTGTTTACTTTCCCATGAGTATGCATTCAGTTTGTCATGGCGAAAGAATTCAAAGAGCGATCCATGAAAATCGGATGTACCACGCTTGGTTGCTACGTTTATTGACGGACCTGCTTGCGAACCGTACTCGGCGCTATATGGACTTGATACCAGCTTGAACTCCTGAATGGCATCGACACTGATGTTGTTCACGAGGGTGCCGACCGAACCGTGGTCCACGTTGCTGATGCCGTCGAGAGTGGGTGCAGTGCGACGACGCAGACCGTTGATTGCCGTATCGTCGATACGAACGTTGGTGCCTTGTTGCGAATCGTTGTTGATGGCGCTGGTGCCGGGTGCGAGGTTGACGAGTTGCGCCCAGTTACGGCCGTTGAGAGAGATCTCAGTTACCTGCGTGCCGGAAATGAGAGTCTCCACGTTGGCGTTTTCTTTGTTTACGGTCTGGTAGATCTCATCACGCACGTCCACCTGCTGCGCGATCTGTTTCACGCTCACGGTGATGTTGAGCGAGAGCGTGATGCCAACGTCGACTTTGACGTTTTCCTGGATTGAATCACTAAAGCCGGAAGCCTGGACTGTCACTCGATAGAGCCCGACTGGAAGATTTGTAACGATGAAATAGCCTTCGTCGTTTGTCGTCGTATTGCGTCGCAGGGCAAGCTGCGGGCTCTCGATCGTCACCGCGGCGTTTGGTACGAGGGATTTGTTCTCGTCGGTAACAATTCCGCTAATCGAAGACGAAATCTGCTGTGCGTGGCTGACACTCGACAGCAGCAGAACGATGGCAGCGAGCCAGAGGAAGCGTTGAGGCGAGAGCGCTTTCTTGATTGATGTTTGCTGACGCACTTCGACATTTGAAGTTTGGGTTGGATTTGCCATGTCTTCCTCTCCTTAGCATCGGGATGCCCGGGTTCAGACGGGTTTTCGGGCGCCTGACCGAATCTTGAATTCTGTTATCGCTAACACAACTTCTTACCCGCACAGCAGCGGGTAAGAGTGTTGAGAACTATTAAGCTGTTTTGATCTGACGTTTGCGGTTCTTGCTCGATAAAGCTTTGGCTGCGGGAAGTGTCGATTCACGGATCACTAACTCACACGCAAACGACTTCTCTGCGCGTGGCTGTTCGCGATCGCCTTCGACGCGGCGCAAAAGGAATTCTGCTGCGGCTCTTCCTTGTTCACGTGTCGGTTGTCTGACAGTTGTAAGTGCCGGCGATGTATGTGCGGCGAGCGGGATGTCGTCGTAACCGATCAATGCGATGTCTTCGGGAATGCGGAGTCCCGCACGCTTGATTGCGTTCAGCGCGCCCATGGCGGTGAAATCATTGCGAGCGAAGACGGCGGTCGGACGGTTCTTCAATTCCAACAGCTTCATCATGCCGTCGTAACCCATCTCTTCGGTGGAATAACCAGGCATCTGTTCAGCGGCCTCACGACCGCCGGCAATGAGTCCGTCCTCAACGGGCAAACCATGGTCCTTCAAGGCTTCGAGATAGCCCTGGAAGCGGCGCAGTCTTAGCCCTTCTGTCAAAGAAATCCCAATAAAACCGATACGTTTATGACCAATTTCGATCAGGTGAGTGGTGGCTTCATAACCGCCTTTCAGATTGTCTGCGGAGACGAGATCGGCATGTGCGTGACGAAACTCTCTGCCGATCAGAGAAACCGGAATTCCTGAATCGATCAACTCCTCGAGACGCTCATTGCCACTCTTCGACGCGCGTGTAGCCGCGATGATGCCGTCGACTCGATGATCGGCGAGTGAATCGAAGGCGCGCACGTCCTCTTTCGCGGTATGTTCACTGATGCAGATGAAAAGGTTGTAGCCACGTTCTTCGAGCACTTCGCGAACCCCACGCGTCAGCTCAGCAGCGAACGGGTTTGCGATGTCGCCAATAACCATGCCCACGGTTTCGGTGCATTGTCGTTTCAGGCCGCGTGCGAGGCCGTTGCGGCGATAATTCATCTCGCGTGCGACATTCATCACGCGTTCACGAGTTTCAGGATGAACGTAACCGCTGCTGTTTATGACGCGTGACACCGTCATCGGGGTGACGTCAGCACGGGCGGCGATATCTGCGAGCGTGACCGGTTTTTTCGGCTGGTTTTTCATTGCGGAATAATAAGTTAACGTTAACAGGCGCGCTTTATACCACCATTTGTTCCCAACTAGCAACTATTTCGCGGAAATATTTTCTCGGCACGTACTGTAGGGGCGGCCCTCCGTGGCCGCCCGTTCGTTGTTCCTAAGGAATTTTCCCCTGATTTCCGAGAACGGGCGGCCACGGAGGGCCGCCCCTACAGTAGCTTTTCACGAGCCAAAGCTACTGACAGTTCCTTGCCGGTCATCAGGCGGAATTGATGACGAACTTGTGTTACCAGGACGTCGCGACCGTCGATGGCGACCTGCCGTCGTGCGCGCGTGGTTCCAACTAACGGCGTCGGACGAGAACCGTAAACAAGATCGATCACGACGGCATCGTCATTAAGCGTTTCAAGCTCGAAGGGGGCTTCATCGGTGTCGCGGCCCACAGGCGTTGCATTGACCACGATGTCATAACCTTCAGCATCAAAGTCGCGCAAGGGAATGTACGGTAGTCCAAGCAACGCAGCCGCATGTTCGCCTCGTTCCGCCCCACGATTTATCAATGTCACTCCGGCGCCGGATTCAACGAGCGCTGCGGCGATAGCACGACCAGCCCCACCGCAGCCGATGACTGCGGCGCGCTTTTCTTTCACACTCACACTGCAATCTTGAGCGGCAGTATAGACCACATCCGGATCGGTCGTATCGGCAACCCACCAGCCATTGTTTCGCACGAGGATGTTGGCGGCTTCCGTTTGTCGCACCATCGTGCTGACGTC
>DASZDV010000050.1:0-2015 GCA_035941575.1 Pyrinomonadaceae bacterium | reverse complement strand
AGCAGCTGCAATTTGATCGTCGCGCTCATTCTCGCGCAGCATCGCCTCGAGCGAGCCCGTGGTCGGCGATTGCAGCGTGCCGCTCGGACGCATCTCTTCGTCGCGCGGCGTTACGGCCGGGGCGCGCAACACTCGCGGCGTAACGGAGATCACGATATCAACCTGTCGATTGCTTCGCGTCGGCGAAGTGAACAGCCGCCCCACAATCGGCAGTCCGCCGAGAAAGGGAAGTCCGCGACGTCCGCGCGTCTCGACGTCCTGGGAAACACTGGCCAGCAACATCGTGCGATTATTCTGAACGCGCGCAGTTCCGGTGATCGTGCGTTCGGTGAATGTCGGCGTCAGGCCTTCGCCGCCCAGCACATCCTTTGACTCGATATTCATCTTGACCTGCACATCGAGGTTCGGGAACACCTGCGGCGTGAAGGTGAGCGTCAGACCGGTTGGCTCGTAGTTGATAACCGGAAAACCGCCGGACGGAAATCCCGTCTGCGGATTAGTGGTGGTGCCGGTCTGAACACCAAATGGATAAGCCTGGGCAGTTTGCACCGGAACTCGTTGGCCGATGCGCGCCTTCGATTCCTCGCCATTGAAAGCGTGGACCTGCGTGGAAGCGATCAGTTTTGTGTTGTCTTTGGATCTGAAAGCAGTCAGTACCGATGACGGGATCACCAGGGCCGCGGCCAAAGCCGTAGGCACTCCGCCGACGATGGGCGCCAGGTTAACGCCGCGGGTGACTGCGTCGGCCGTACGACCCTGGACGACTGCGTTATCAGTGAGCAACGAAAAACCGGGTGAGCCACCGATACTGAATACACCCGTTCCGATTTGATTTCCGATTTGCAGCAGATCCGACGACGACACTTCGTAGATGTTCACATCCATCACGACTTCGGCGCGATCCTTGTCGATGCTGGTAATCAACTCGCCGATCAGCTTCACGTTCTCAGCCGTATCACGCACAGTCAAACTGTTCGTGTCTTCATCAACCACGACGATTGATTGCGGACGGCCCACGGATGCGGGCAGCGCTTTTGTGATTACTTCGAGGGCCTTGGACGGCTTCGCATTGGAAAGATAAAAAGTTCGGACGACCAGTTGCTGATACTGCGGCCGCCGCGCCTGCTCAGCCACCAAAATCGTGTGGCGATCGAGTTTTTGGAAGAACAAGCCTTCCTGCAAAAAGATAAAGTCCAGGGCCTTGGCCGTGGTGGTTGGTTGCGTAAGATGGATTTCCAAAGAACGCGGCTGCGCGAATGACTGCTTGTCGAAAATCACATTCAGTCCCAATTGTTCGCCGAGAGTGCGGATGACATTCTTCAAATCAACATTCGAGTAGTTCAAGGTGCGAAGTTGCTCGGGCTGACTTGGTTGGACATCATCTACCGTTTTGACGTTGGTCGAGCTCGCCGGAGTCCCGCCGGTGCCATCGGAATTTGTCGCGCCGCTGTTGGCTTTGACCGCGCCGCCTTGCTTCACGTCCTGCAACCGCAGCATGCGTTCCATTTCTGACACGGCGAGTTGGTTCACCGGGTCGTAGCCGAACGCCTGCCGGAACGCGTTGTAAGCTCCGATATAATCGCGTTGCTCTGCCAGCGCCCGTCCCTGTTGCATGAACATCTGCGACGCGTTGAACATCGCGCGCCGGTAGTGAAGCTGGAAATCTGCGTTGGACGGATCCGCGGCCAGCGCGAGCGTGAATTCCTGCGCCGCCTTGTCCCATTGCTGCGCCTGTTCGTGCTTCATGCCACGTTTGAAGTGGTCCTTGCCTTTTTTGGCGAAGGCAGTCATCGGCACAACCAGCAGGCAAGCAACGATGACAAGGGAAACGATCGAGGTCCAACGAGTCTTAAATTTCATATGAGTTACCTTTCGGCGAATAGCAACGGGTTCGATGCGTCGAAGCCGGAGTCCACTGCCCGTTACACGCGATTAAAGTGCAGTCGGTTCCGCAATCGACAAACTCGGGCAGTTTAGCAGAAAAACAGGCCTATTTTAAGGGGATAGGACTGAAG
>DASZDV010000049.1:0-4878 GCA_035941575.1 Pyrinomonadaceae bacterium | reverse complement strand
TGATAACTACTTGGTCCAACTTAGCTGCATCGCAAGCGACAAGGTCAGCCGTTGAGACCACCGAGGCCCTGACCAGCACGCCGGTGTGAATCGAAGTAAAGCGTCTCACCGACGACAAGAAACTCAGCAGCCACTCCTTTTCTTCGGCCTTCGCCGGGAAGGCGGCGAGGCAGCCGGACAATTTCCATTGGGCGCAAAGACCTTGCACCGCCACCGGAAGAAACTCGCAAGCATCAACGCCGTACTCGGCTCCTGCCCACCCTATGATTAGCAGCATTGCAATGTTTAGATCGAAGTCAGATTCAATTCCCAAAAACGTTCGGCGCGAGTTGCTGTACTCCCGCTGAGCACCGCGTTCCGTTCTGCCGATTGCGACCACGCGTTCGCCGTGCGCTTGTCGATGGTGCAGCGGAACGCGTCTGTTAACGACAACTTCTCAGGGAAGGGCGCACTCACGTCGACGTAGTACTCATGAGGTGTCAGATAGGAACCCTCAAAACTCGAAAGAAACTCGTCTACATTCCGATGTCCGTGGATTGCCGGCTCGTCCTCGAACAGATGAAGCTCTCCTTCAATCTCGCCTTCCGCGAACAGCGAGAGCAGGGTTTCGAACAGCATCCGGCTGTCGGCGCAAGTCCCAAGCGCAGCCGGCGCGAAGATCTGTGATGGTTGATACTCCGCAATAAGTTCAAGCAGCTTCGTGCGCAATGCGTCCGGGACATCCTCGCTTGCGGTGCGGCCGCTATGTTGCAATAGCTCCCGAAGTGAGTAATCAGGAAAATCCAGCACACGCTGCTGAACGCCCGACAACCTCGCCACAAAAGCTGCCTCATCGCGACCGGCCATTGAAACCTCCGCCAATGTGGGGAACGGTTCGACAAACATGGTCTGGCCCAGCGATCCGGAACACGTGATCACGGCAGTGCGATGGCGTTCTGCTTCAAGCAGTATTCGCCCGCCCATACCCAACCATGCGCCCGTATGCGTCGCCGATATCACCAGCCGGTCGACAGGGCGCGAGAGCGGCGCGGCGGAAACCTTGCTTCCCCACCATAGCAACCAGTTCGCGCAGAGTGTCACACACGTTGAGTCAACGCCTGCCCGGCTCGCAGCATCCGCCAGATTGAACCGGCCGGTGCATTCCTTAAGAAAGTTCGATTCCAGATTTGAGACTTGCGCGATCGGATAGCTACCGAAGTACACCTCATTATCGATGCACGTGATGCTCGGCCGCACCAGCGGAAAGCTCCGCGGATCAAGAACCAGAGGATTGATGTAGTGAGTTTTCATTGATCGCCCTTGCACGACACGACACCGATCACGTCCGTGCCCGGTGGCTGCGCTCCCAGCTTCAGCAACCAGACTGCCTCGAGTTGCAGTGCAGGATCCTCGAGCACACAGCGAAACTCATCGTAGTCAGAATGAAAACTCTCGTGCACGGCGCGGGCTCGATAGGCCGGTTCGTCGTAGGTGCCCCAGTTTTCCAGACGCTGAAACTCAATGAGGTCGGCGCCGAGCTGTTGCCCAAGCCGCGCGAAAGCGGGCATCTGCCGAAAATTATTTGCCTGGACCAGAAAATTGACAAAGAAACGATCGATATGGCCCAACGCCCGAAGATTTGCGATAAAGTCGAGGTTTCGCAGCAGCAGATTGAAATCGCCGCCGCGATTGAGGCGATATGTTTCTGCGTCGGCGGCGTCCACGGACACGCTGATCCAATCGATCGCATTGTGGCTGCGAGCGATGCTGTTCCACATGGCGGGAGTGAGCAGCAGCCCGTTGGTCTGGATCTTTATCTTCAGCTTGGGATGGCGGCTCCAGTCGTAGTGGCGAAGCTTTTCTTTATAGAAAGGACTCGCAAACGGATCGCCTTCGCCCAACAGAATGATTCTTTCAGTATCGGCAAGTGAAGTATCAAAAATGTTCGTGTCGATCCGCCCAATCACTTCCCTTTCCTCAGCATTTGGGTGGAACAGCTCCGTGCGACAGTAGCCGCACTCGAGGTTGCACGACTTGTCGAAACTGAAGTTAGCCACATTTGGCGTCTCACCAGTTTCCAACAGGCCCCTCTGCTTCGCCCAATCAACTAAAGGTTGCGGAGAAAGTGGTATGCCGCGGGCGTTCACATCGCGCAGGTATTCGCAAGCGTCCGCATTGCAGAACTTGTACGAACCGTCGATGATCGATTCGCGAACCGCCTTCGCTTCCTCTGAGTTCCAAGCCTCGCGCAGCGAGATCTTCTTTACGTTGCCAATGATCTTTGCGAACTTCGAGGGACAGCAGGGATAGGTATCTCCATTCGCCTGGATGTGGACGTACTCGAACGGGCTCCGGCACAGGAATCCTTCGGGTGGCGTTTCCGGCTTGGCTGCCGGAGTCGTGGGTGGGCTAACGGCGCTGAGTTCCTCAACGTTGCCAAGTTCATCTTCCTCATCAAGCGATTGATCGCCGTTGGATACCGCGCTCGCTTGCACGATTGAGTACGTAGGATTGTAGCCATCTCTAAAACTCGGAGGACAGAACGTGCACCCGGCGCATGTGCCGGCAGTCTCACCGCGCAAATGAGCGAGAAGTTTCACTCCGTGCAGGCGGTCGAGTTGCGCGTACTCTATATTTCCAAACCTATGACGCGACTCGTAGTCTTGCGCGCATAGCAGCATTTCGCCGTCCACCGATATGAAATCGATGTCGTTCGCAACACGACAGAGATTTGTTGGACCATCTCTGTCGGGAAACATGTCGACGACCACCTTCGGGTCTCCCGCGTAGCGTTCCGCCAGCGCTTCAAGGTTTCCGGGACGGCAATCAGGAGACAGCAAGCCGCGACGATTTGTCAGCCGGTGCAGCCAGATCTGCGAAACGCCAGCGGTTCGCCACTGCTCTACGAAATCGATCGCCTCGCTCTCGTTCCGATCGGTAACGACCAAGCTGACGTGGAATTCGAGATTGGGCCAACGTATAGCTCGCTTGCGCGCGATGCTGTGGCAGGTCGCAACGATCGAGTCGAAATTCTTCAATCGCATCACCGCCGCGTGCGTTTCGGCGGTTGTGGCGTTCACGCTGACGTTGAGTTGACCGAGCCCCGCGCTCACTAACGCATCGAGCAGTTCTTCGTTGAGGTTCCATCCGTTAGTCGTCAGACACACGCGTGCGCCGGCGTCGGTGAGCATCTTGACGATTTCGTTTAGTTCCGGATGAAGTGTCGACTCGCCAATGCCTGCCAGCACCACCAGTGGATTACCGCGTTCAAGGCGAAGCGATTCGGCAACGCGCTCCACGGTCTTCCGACTCATGAACCGCGCGTTTCTTTCCAGACTTGTCCGGGGACAAAACGTACAGTCGGCGTTACACAGCGAAGTCACTTCCAGATCGAGGACAATACCATCGCGCGATCCAACTTGATGAAAGTTCATGAATTCAGTGGAGCAGACGATGGTTTCAGAATTTCCGTCGCGGCGATGAGCGGTTAGCATGCCCACATGTGCGCCTCGATCACGAAAACGGACGTCGTTCAGTTGCCAGCCGTCAGACTCATGCTTCCCGTAAAGAAAATTTATGTGCCGGGAGCATTGCTCAGACGTGCAATCGAGCGTCTGGTTTAGTGTTGATAAACGTCTTTCGTAAAGCGGTTCGTCGATGGTGACGACGGGCAGCTCAGCACGATCGATTTTCAAGAACAGATCGGAGTCCTCGCCTGCATTCCTGAGAGCGGGATCCCACTCGAAGCCGCCAAACGATTCCAGGGTGCTGCGTCGCACCGCAAAAGGTTGGTTCACCTCGAAAAGGTCGTTCGAGATTGGGCCAACCCGAAAGCGCGTCCGCGGGGGCAGATAAGCTTCGTATAAACCGAACAGCCGCGTTCCGCCGCGCACGAGTGCGACTCCCGGGTGTTCGTCGATCGCGCTCGCAAATCGCTCAAGGATGGTTGGCGCCAGGCGATCGTCGTCGTCCAGCGTCATGATGAATTCGCCCCGCGACTCAGCGGCAAGACGACCGCGGGCCGGCCCTGTGCCTAGATGTGGATAGCGACGAATGTGAATGCGAGTATCTTCCTTTAAGTGATCCAACAGGGCCGCCATTTTGCGAAACTGAATTTCTTTAGGCCCGTCGATGCCGATCCGCAATTCCCAGTCTGTGAAAGTCTGTGCGAGGACCGACTCGACTGTCTCTTTCAGAAAGTCAGGACGGATACTCGGACAAATGACGGTGAAACGGGGATGCTGCCCCGTAGGCGGTAACGCAACAGATGAAGGGCGCGACCCGGGATTGAAAACCTGAAACTGTGCAGGAACGCGCAGGTCAGGATCTTGTCGTACAGCCTCGTAGTCAGCCGCAAGAAGGGTGGCGCTGCGGATGATGAGATCACCGGCCCAATTAATCTCGTCGAATTGCAACGCGGGCCGGTCGAGGCGCACGAATGATCGGCCGGAGCTATTCCGTAACAGGAAGAACTCAGGTGTCTGCGCGCTTGCCGCTTCACGCCAACGATCGAGACGCAGGAGGCAAAACCACGAGGGAAGCACTGGAACATGGCCCACCGTCCAGGGCATCCGCGAATGACTCTGAACCGGGGACGGAGCACCATATACTGAGGCAAGGCCGGGGCTATCTAAAGTTATGCCATCAATAGTCGGATTCGCCGTGAGGAAACGTTCCAAAATCCTGACGTCCTGCACGCGACAGCCAATCGCATCGTCCATGAGGAGAGCAAATTCGGCAGTTGAAGCAATCGTACGCTCCCAGACATCGGCAAAACTTTCGCCAAGAGGGTAACGGATCACGTCTCCGGCCCAAGCGATACTTCTTGACGCGGGCGCGAAAAAGCCCTGGCGGAAAATGGTAATGATGTTCAACGCCCTACTCCGTTTTCGACTGCTG
>DASZDV010000048.1:0-1553 GCA_035941575.1 Pyrinomonadaceae bacterium | reverse complement strand
AGCACGCCGGAGTTTGTTAACTCGGTTGCACAACAGACGGACGCGAAAGTACTCGTTGCCGATCCTCTCGCCGATCCCCTTCTTCATGACACCTCTCACTTGCGGGTTATTCCTTTGGCCAACTTAACTACCCTCATCTCGCATCACCCGACCACAGCGTACGTCCCAACAGCAATAACCGAAGACACGATCGCCGAAATCGTCTACACCTCCGGAACGACCTCCGATCCGAAAGGCGTGGTCCTTACACATCGCAACCTGCTCGCTAACCTTCTGCCGCTCGAAAAAGAGATTCGCAAATACCTGAAATGGGAACGCTTCTTCCATCCAATCAGGTTTCTCAATCTCGTCCCGATGAGTCACGTGTTTGGACAACTGATGGGACTCTTCGTGCCGCAACTCATGGGCGGTGAAGCGCATTTTCAGGAATCGCTGAACCCTGCTGAGATCGTGCGCACAACAAAAAAGAACCGCATCTCCGTGACTGTGCTGGTGCCTCGTGTTCTCGACTCACTGCGTGAATGGATCGAACGTGATTACGCGTCGACGCGTCGTTCTGATGAACTCGCTCGACATCTTGCGGCTGCGGATAAGCAGGCGTTCTGGCGACGCTGGTGGACCTTTCGGCAGTTGCACCGGCGCTTTGGTTGGAAGTTCTGGGCCTTCGTTTCCGGCGGCGCCACGCTGAACGAGCGAACCGAAGATTTTTGGCAACGTCTCGGATTTGCAGTGTTGCAGGGTTATGGAATGACGGAAACAGCCGCGTTGATTTCCGTCAATCATCCGTTCAAACGCAGTCGCGGATCGATTGGGCGGCTTCTGCCCGGACAGGAGGTCAGGCTGAATGAATCGGGCGAGATCATGGTGCGCGGCTCAAGTGTCTCACCCGGCTATTGGACCACGGCGGGTCACATCAACGGCCGCGATAACGGCTGGTTGCACACGGGCGACATTGGCGAACTCGACAAACACGGAAACCTGTTCTTCAAAGGCCGGCAAAAAGATGTGATCGTTGGTGGGGCGGGACTGAACATCTATCCCGAAGATCTCGAGGCTGCGCTCGATCGTCAGCCTGAGATTCGCGCCAGTTGCGTGATCGGCATTGAAGGGTTGCACAGCAGCGAACCGCTGGCGGTGATCATTCCGCACGACAAAGCAGACGTAGATTCAGCAATCAAATGCGCCAACGAACAACTTGCCGAATACCAACAGATCCGCCGCTGGTCCATCTGGCCCGAACCCGACTTCCCGCGCACTGCGTCGCACAAGATCCTCAAACGGGAGGTTGCTGATCAATTAACATCGGTTTTAAATTCCTCTCCCAACGACCTCGCAACAGCGATCTCCCACATCACCGGTACCAACCGCGCAACTATCGGTCCGTCCGCAAAACTCTCCGAGTTACAACTCGACTCACTCGGTCGCGTCGAACTTCTCAGCGCGCTCGAAGATCGTTATCAAGTCTCGCTTGCCGAAGCGGCATTCACGGCCGCGACCACTGTTGCCGACGTGCAGAAGCTCGTACGTGGTGAGATCGAAGAACAGACCGCAAC
>DASZDV010000047.1:0-1898 GCA_035941575.1 Pyrinomonadaceae bacterium | reverse complement strand
AGGTTGCACAGAGAAATCCGAAATCACGGCACTACCCAAATCTTGCCAATCTTGCTAATCCTGTCAAAGCGATGACCACGCCAAAGCGAGCTCTAATTGTTGTGGACGTCCAAAACGACTTCTGTCCGGGCGGCACACTCGCCGTGCCTCACGGCGATGAAGTGATTGAACCTTTGAATAAACAGATCGACGAGTTTCTCGAACGCGGTGAACCCGTTTACGCGAGTCGTGATTGGCATCCGTCTACGACGAAACACTTCGCGGCTTATGGTGGTGTCTGGCCCGTGCACTGCGTACAAAACACAGAAGGCGCCGAGTTTCATCCTGCCTTGCGCAACGATCCGCGCATCACCGTGGTTTCCAAAGGCCTGGGCGACACAAACTGCTACTCCGCTTTTGACGAAACGGATCTCGCTGCCAGACTTCATCAGCAACACGTCGAAGAAGTGGTCGTCGGCGGTCTTGCCACTGATTACTGCGTCAAAAGCACCGTCCTCGATGCGCTGAAGAATGGATTCAAAGTTAAAGCGTTAAAGAACGCGATGCGAGCAGTCGATCTTCAACCCGGCGACGGCGAACGCGCGATCGAAGAGATGCGCGACGCAGGCGCTGAGATACTATCCACAGATTCCACAGATTAGATGGGCACTCTCAATATCGATCGCTACCACGCCGCAATGGGCGACGCGTCGTTCAAGGATTGCACGCGTCTGCACGATCAACGATTAAGCGATGCAGAAGCTACTTTTTACATAACGCAACGCAAGATCCCGTTCGCTCCGTGTCTCGGTCACGAACGACTGGTCCGACTTCTCGTCGACAGCCAGATAGATCGCCCGCGTCTCCGCTTTCTCGAACAGGATCGCGGCGGCTTACAACTATTCGCCGAAGCCATCGAAGACATTCAGTTCGTCGGCAAGATCAGGGCTGTACGACCGGGCACGATTGTGTTTGCGCAGGAACCATTTGCAGACATCACCGGAGCATTTGGTCTGACGCAGGCGCAAGAGATCAAATTTGAACACGCTTTTGATCTGCCGATGACGACCGCAAGCACCGCTATGCAGTTTCGGATGGCGGCGGGTGACAAACGCTGGCTCTCCGATTTTTCCCTCCGGCGCAACGGCGATATCGAGCGCGCGGTCGATATTGCTGTCTACGCTTTCATCGGGGGCTTCAACGACACTTCGAATCTCGAAGCAGCACATCGGCTCGACATTCCAGCCGTCGGTACTGAAGCACACTACTGGCAACAGGCTTACATCGAGTACATGGACCAACCCGAGATCGAGCCGCGCACGGGAAAGCCAAAACACTTCGAGCAAGTGGCCTTCGAGCGCTGGCTCGACGCAAACCCAAACGGCACCACGCTCCTCCTCGATACGATCGACGTTTATACAGGTGCAGTACACGCGGCGATGGCTGCAACTTCAACCGAAGCCCGCCGTCGCGCGTTCAAAGGATTTCGCGTTGATTCCGGAAATCTGGCGGAGCTCGGCGGATGGTGCCTGCGGTTCTTTGCGACTAACGGCTTGTCGGGCCTGCGTGCCAATCTCACCGGGGATTTGACTGTCGAAAAAGTAAAGAAGATCGTGGCCGAGTTTCCGGAAGTCGCAGGCTTCGGCATCGGAACAAAATTGTCCAGCGAGATTCCGGCAGTTGCCGGTGTGATATTCAAACAATGCGTGATGAATGGCCGGCCAACGCTCAAGGCGTCAAACTCAAAGGACAAGATCACTTTGCCGGGACGGCTGCAGTTGTTTCGCGGCACGGACGAACAAGGAATGTATGTCGGCGACGTGATCGGGCTCGACAGTGAAGAAGTGGAGATTCCCCGCGCTACGAAAGTGGAGCGGTTGCTGCTTCCCTTCTGGGAAAACGGCCAACACTCTTCAATC
>DASZDV010000046.1:0-9303 GCA_035941575.1 Pyrinomonadaceae bacterium | reverse complement strand
CACACTGGTGTTGCCGAAACCATGTCGATTGTCTGCGGTAAGAATAGAAAGTCTAGACCGCACGGCCGATCAGGTAGGTGATTGGACGCTGCTCGCTTTGTTGAAGACGTTTTGCCCAGGAGGTATTGAATTCGGGCCACTCGGATGCCGGAAGTATGCCACGCTCGGTGATTTCGAAACCCGCTTCTGCGTACTTGCGACTCAGAACTTCGTCGATCTGTTGGAGTGAGAGTTCCGTTATTTCGAGGCGCTCGAGCTCAGAACGGTCTCGGATGGAATCTAACCCGATCACGACCTCGAGCAGCGCGCCGACGGCACAAATCTTTCGAAGATTGCGCAGCACGGAAAGGTCCGCTGTTGCAACCGCACGCAGCAAACTACCCCACGGAAAATGCACGTGCAGTTCATCAGCGACGCCGTTCAGTTCCGCGGGCAGATCTTCAACGGCCGCTTGAATGAAGAGAACGTTCGACGCGCCGCCCTTCGCAGGCTTCCTATGGATCTTCTCCGAGATCTTCTCCAGCGGCCGCACGTTCGGATCGATCCCGATGTAGAACTTCTTCGGGTTGCGTCGCGCAGACTGGTATACAAAGCGCCCGTCGCCGGTCCCGATATCGATGATCACTCCCTCGCCGGTAAACTCTGATGAGTTCTTCGAACTCTCTTTTATCGAGTTATCAATTGGTGCTGCCACGAATTGACTTGATCATCATTTTGCCTTTCTAAAACAGTGAACGAATCCAACCGCCGTCGACTGGTATTGACGTTCCCGTAATGTAACTCGCGCGTTCGGAAACTAGAAACGCCGCCAACGCCGCGAACTCGCGCGGCTCAGCCAAACGTCCCATCGGAATCTCTGCTTCCCACTTCCCGCGAAATTCACCGGCGCTGATTCCCTGCTTCGACGCCATCATCTGGGCCAACTCCTCCAAACGCTCGGTACGCGTGTAACCCGGCATAATGTTATTGACCGTAACACCGTCGGGCGCGACCTCGTTCGCCAACGTGCGCGCAAATCCAGTGACCGCAGCACGAAGACTGTTCGACAACAGAAGATTCTCAACTGGCTGCTTCACAGCAATCGAAGTGATGTTCAGGATTCTTCCCCAACGCCGCGCTCTCATACCCGGCAGAACTTCACGCGCGAGATGAACGGCACTGAACAGCGTTAGCTGTGTCGCCTGTTCCCACTGTTCCTGTGTGAGTTGATCGAAACGACCAGCCGGTGGACCACCGGCGTTCGTAACGAGGATGTCGATACGTCCGAAGCGCTCGATGCCGGAAGCGACAAGTCGCTTCACCTGTGCGACATCGGTGACATCAGCGGGAACACCCAACACGTGTGCGCCGGTTTGATCAGCAATAGCAGCAGTTGTCTCCGCCAACGTGGCAGCTTCACGCGCACAAAGAACGAGCGACGCTCCTTCTGTAGCCAACTCTTCTGCAACCGCGCGACCAAGTCCGCGACTGCCAGCTGCCACGAGTGCGACTTTGTCTTTGAGTCCGAGATCCATAGTCGCCCTATTTCCGTCTCAGGTAGTCGTCAGTTTTATCGAGCCAGTCCTGCCGTGGTGGACTAAAAATATCGACGTCAAGCGTGTCTTCGAGTGCTTCCGCTTTGTGTTGCACGTACGAGGGAATATGGAGCACTTCGCCGGCGAGCACGTCGATCACCTGCAACTCGTCCTCACCGATCCAGAAACGCAGGCCGCCTTCGAGAATGTAAGTTAGCTGCTCGTTCTCGTGGGAATGGCGCGGCACGATCGCCCCTTTCTTCAAATAAACGTGCGCCAGCATGACGCGATCGGCAGTTATCAAGCGCCGGTCTAACACTTCACTCAAGTTCTCTTTCGGTATGTCGTCCCAGCGGTAAAAGGTAACGCTTCGTTCACTCATAGTTTTCTCCCGGGAACTTTCGCGTTTTACTTCGGCGTGCAGCGAGGAAGGATATATGAAACTGGGCCGGCAGGCGAGATGCCTACCGGCCCATTTATGAAATCGTGGCTGCGGGAAACGTTAGTTCGGATTGATGTCTTTACGGGCTTTGAGAATCTGCCGTAGCTTCATGCGTGCCTTGTGTAACTGCGACTTCGAAGTTCCAACAGCAACACCGAGCATCCTTGCTATCTCTTCGTGCTCGTGACCTTCGACGTCGTGCAGCACAAACACGGTGCGATAACCTGGCGGAAGTTGTTTCAAGGCGTTGTCCAACGCAATGCGATCCATCACGGGCATCGCGTTTGGGTTCTCTGTCCCGCGAACGATCTGAACGGGCGTTTCACCCTCTTCAGTTGTCCGCTCCAACTTCACACTGCGCTTCCGGAAGTGCATCAAACACTGATTAACAACCAACCGGTGCAGCCAGGTTGTGAACGCCGACTCGCCTCGGAAGCTACCTATCTTCCGGAATAACTGAATGAACGCTTCCTGCGCCAAATCCTCGGCCTCGGCGGTGTTCTGCGTCATCCGCAGACAGAGCGAATAGACGCGGCGGCTATGCCGTTCGTAAAGCTTTTCAAACGCCTCCATGTCACCCTTACCGGCGGCAACGGCCAAGGCAAGGTCGGAATTCGGCGCCGGCTCGGTTTTCGTTGCGGCTGTTAAGCCGCCGTGCAAAATTGGGAAGACCTCAGAGTTCGTCATGACCAAAGAGTTAGCAAACCCGAGGCCACTGAAGTGGGCCCAAAAACGGCGCAAATTCAGCTTTTGGTTGGGTTTTTGTGAACGAAAGCGGGTCTCGAACGCGGAAAAGGTGTACGCGTCAGGTCGCGCCGGCGAGGAAAACGCAACCTGACTACAACTTCAATGTAAGTCTGGAGTGCGGGACCCTTCTCCCGCACTCGCTGCGGAAACTACGGCTTTACAGCCGATGACGGGGCGACCTGTTGATTGAGGCCGCGATTGATGATCATTTTCACGTCAACGCGCCGGTTCTGAGAACGTCCGGCAGCCGTCGTGTTGTCCGCGACTGCTTCGGTTTTGCCATATCCCATCGGCGTCACAAAACGGCGTAGCGGAATCTTATGAGTAACCGCCAGGTACTGCACCACTGATTCCGCCCTTTGCTGACTAAGATGGAAATTCTTCGCATCGCTGCCGGTTGCGTCTGTGTGCCCGGAGACCTCGATCATGTACGCTCTCGCGCCGTTGGCCTTCGCTGCCAACGCGTCGAGCTGTTGCTTCGCTTCCGGCGACAGCACTGCGCTGTTAACTCTGAACGTGACTGAGACTGTTTCCTGCACGTCGTAGTCGTCGAGTGCTGAAACACGCTCGCTAACGGCCTTGACTTCGGCTCTCGCCTCGGCGGCTACAGCGTAAAGCTCGTCCATTTGACCGGCCATACGCTCCTGATTTGCTTCGACCGGCCCTACACGCGTGTCAGTAGTCAACGCCGCACGCATGTCTGATTCGTTGAACCGAATCTTGTCGGCGACGAGTTGTCCTTCATTGTTTCCGCGACCTTCGACTTCGACGATCAGTCCGCGAAGAATATCGGTAACCGGATACTTCTTGCCGCTACGCAGAAAACCGCCATGAGTCTTGATACTCGTATTGTCAGTTATAAGGACTTGATAGTCCGCCCGACTCCGGTCACGAATAGTGAAAATATCTGCGTCACGAGTGATCACCACTCCTCTGAACTTCATCTTTGATCCACTTGGAACAGAGCGAAGAGCCGTGTTCGGGTTCTGCTGGTTCTGGGTCCGTGTGGTTTGTGTGTTTGTAAACTGTCCTAACGCCACCTGCATGACCGCGAACACAATGGCGACGGCCCACGCAACGGCAAGTGGGTGAAATCTCTTACGGTTCATAAGTTAGCTCCTTCACTTGCTTCCCAGGGAATGCGATGCGCGCACTCCAAGATGCTCATTATGTCGGGGCAATTAAAGGGTTGAATGGGGGTGAAAACAGAGTAGCAAAACGAAGCAGAAAGTCAAAGAGGAGCCACTCAGAAGAGTGTGCGTTGGCGGGGATTGTAGAAGGTGCGTCGCGGCTCGTGGTCGAATACTGAGCGGCCGTCGAGTGAGGGCGAGATTGCTTTTTCATGCTCGATCACTGCGGCGAAGTCAGCTTCGGGTTCAAGTGTGGTTTCCACTGTTTGTACAAAACGATTCAAACGACGGAAGCCTTCGAGTTTCTCTTTATCACCGACGCGTGCGGTGTCGAGTGCGGTGCGCAGCACGTTTAGCGACTCGTCGTAAGTCTTCAAAGGCACGGGAAACGGATGCCGGTCTTTACCACCGTGTGCAAACGAAAAGCGAGCGGGATCTGCGAATCGGCTCGGCGCGCCGTGTACTACTTCAGCAACGAGCGCCAGCGATTGAAGTGTTCGTGGTCCGAGGTTTTCCAAAAGGAGAAGTTCCGCGAAGTCGTGAAGATCGCGTTCATAAGCAACGGCGAGCACCGCGCCGAGGCGTTTTAGGTCAACGTCTTTCGGCTTGACGTCGTGATGTGAGGGCAGGCGTAGATGACGCGCCGCTTGCAATGTTTTTTCCGGCTGTTCCTGCGCGATCTCGAGCAGCGCCGTCTGCGCCGGCCGCGCTTTCGCATCGACGAGATTCATGATCGTGCCCTGGTTCTCTCCGACGATGCCGGTGTGCGGCTCGGCAACGAAATCGCGGACTGAAGCAGAGTGCCAGTGATAACGTCGCGCCATTCCCGTTTGATCGTTCAGGCCTTGTTGGACGACGGCCCACTCACCGTCGGAAGTCACGACGAAGTTGTGCAAGTAGATCTGAAATCCGTCGGCGATTGCGTTGTTGTCAATCCTCGCTGTGAGTCTGCTGGTACGTACTAAGGCGTCCGCGTTAAGGCCCTGACGTTCACCAAGCATTCGGAGTTCGCCGGGTGTGTTGCGCGAGAACCGGCCGCGTCCGCCGCAGATGTAGAGACCGAGTTCATTTGCTCGTGGTGCGAGTCCTCTTTTCAACGCACCCATCACGGAAGTTGTAATGCCGGACGAGTGCCAGTCCATTCCCATCACTGCGCCGAGTGCCTGAAACCAAAACGGATCGCTGAGCCTGGAAAGAAAGCCGGATGTGCCGTAGTCGTGGATGATGGCTTCGGTGATGCCGGTGCCGAGCACGGTCATGCGTTGCGCAAGCCAGTACGGAACGCGACCACCGTGCAGAGGAAGCTCAGCGACTCCGGATCGTTTCATACGCAACTACTCTCGCTTACTGACACGACCGATGTAAAAACCCGCGCCAAAAATCATCGTCAGCAGAAAGAATACCGGAATCAACATCACGAAACTATCCCACAGTTGCTGGAGCATCTGTTCACCTCTGATTGTTAGTAATCGTGAGAGGACGGGGCGGTACTGTTAATGTACCAGAGGACGGGATCTAAACGAAACTTTTTTATTCGCAGGCTACCTACGAGAAATAATATGCATCAATAGCAGTAGCCAGTACTTGTTTTTCCGCGTGGTCTCCCCCGCATGGTCCAGTGGTAAGAGTTAGGATCTGAGGCCCTTCAGTTCTTCGGCCTCAACAAAAACTACAACCAGAAACACTCCGGCGGCGACGATAGCGTTCGCCAGCAAATACCGAAGTGTGTTTGCTGAAAGTGCCGGGGTCGTTGAAAGCCGCAGATTGTTGAAAGGACGCGACTATGCTCCGCCGATCACTACTTAAGTGGGCCGTGCTCACTTCAGTCACAATTGTGTTCGTCTCCCTGCTGTCGAGCTTTCTCTATCGCGCCGATGCCAAAGGTAATCCCGACACGATAGTTAATCCTGGTTCGCTGCAAGTGCTCGACAAAAAGGGTAAGCCGCAGGGCGAATGCCCGCTCAAACACACCGACGTCAAAGCGGAGATCAGCGGATTCCTCTCTCGCGTGACGGTTACGCAGGAATTCACGAATCCATTTCCTGAAAAGATCGAAGCCGTCTACACCTTTCCATTGCCACAAGCCGCCGCCGTTGATGACATGACGATGATCATCGGCGAACGAAAGATCAAAGGAACGATCATGCGCCGTGAAGAGGCGCAAGCCACATACGACGCCGCCAAACAACTGGGAAAGACGGCGAGCCTGCTGGACCAGGAGCGGCCAAATATATTCACGCAATCCGTCGCCAACATCATGCCGGGCCAGGCGATCCACATCACGATCAGTTACGTTGAAACCTTGGCCTACGAAGACGGCTCATACGAATGGTCCTTTCCGATGGTTGTCGGCAAACGCTATATTCCGAAAAGCGATCAGCAATCCGATAGCTCCCGCCTAAACCCGCCCACCGCGCAAGGCATGCGCGCCGGTCACGACCTGTCACTCGAAATCAAGTTGAATGCGGGTGTGCCGATCCAGGCGCTCAACTCCGAAACACACGAAACGGAGATCGAGCGAACCGCTGACAACAGCGCCGTTGTTCGTCTGAAAGATCGCGCAACCATACCCAACAAAGATTTCGTACTGAAGTATCAGGTCGCCGGCAACGCAATTGACGACGCCCTCCTCGCCCACCGAACCGAACGGGGTGGCTTCTTCACCCTTATCCTACAGCCACCCCAGCGCGTTACAGCGGAAGACGTCACGCCGAAAGAACTTGTGTTTGTTCTCGACACTTCCGGATCGATGGGCGGCTTTCCTTTGGACAAAGCCAAAGAGACGCTGCTGCTCGCGCTCGACAATCTTTATCAATACGACACCTTCAACATCATTACCTTTTCCGGCGACACAAAAATTCTCTTTGAACATCCCGTTCCAGCTACACCGGAAAATATTGCCACGGCAAAGGAGATGCTCGCGAAGGCCGGCAGCTTTGGCGGCACTGAGATGATGTCGGCAATCAGGGCCTCACTCGACCCTTCGGATTCGCAGCAGCACATTCGGATCACCTGTTTCATGACCGATGGGCAGGTTGGCAACGACATGGAGATCATCGGCGAAGTGCAAAGACATCCAAACGCACGCGTCTTTGCGATGGGCTTCGGTTATTCTCCGAATCGTTTTCTGCTCGACAAGATGGCGGAGTATGGGCGCGGTGAAGTTGATTACGTATCGCAGCAAGGCGACACGTCGGCAGTCGCGCGCCGTTTTCACGAACGCATTCGCAATCCGTTGTTGACCGACGTTTCGATCGACTGGTCCGGTTTGCCAATCGCCGACGTTTACCCGAAACGCATTCCCGATCTCTTCAGCGCCAAGCCCGTAATCGTTTCCGGCCGTTACACAAGCGGCGGCAAGGGTACGATTCATCTCAAGGGACGCATGGCTGGACAAGAGTTTGTGCGGGAGATTCCGATCGAACTACCCGAGAATGAACCTTCTCACGATGTGCTGGCGACGCTTTGGGCCAGACGCAAAGTCGACGATGTGATGGGCCAGTACGTGCGAACGCAGCAAACGGATCCCGCTCAGGCGCAATACAAGGAAGAAATAACCCGTCTTGGTCTGGACTTCAGACTTATGACGCAATTCACGTCGTTTGTAGCGGTTGACGATCTCATCTCCACGGGCGGCGACCCACCGCAACGCGTGGACGTCGAGGTTGACAATTCCATCAACGCATCGTGGAGCGTCGTAAACAGCGTCACAGTCACGGCGGCAACCAGCACAAACGCTCTCATGTGCGCCACCACTATCACGACAAATAGTGTTCAAGAGCTGCCGTTGAACGGCCGAAACTTCATGAGCCTAATGACGTTGTCGCCGGGAACGGTTTCGATGTCCAACAATCCGGGGGTTACCTCGCCTCCAATAGCTGTCTCCAGCAACGGACAAAGGACCAGTTCCAACACGTTTTTGGTTGATGGAGTGAACGTCAACGTAGGCATCACTCCCGGTGGACAGAGTCCAGGAGCAACAGCATCCGGCACTACACCTGCGCTGACTGCAAGCGGCGGAGCCAATACGATCGCACCCGCGGGCACACTAAGCGAGGTCACTATCAACACGGTTCCGAACGAAGCTCAGTACGGCCGTGTTCCGGGTGCCGAGGTCAACATCACCACTCGCGCCGGAACGAATGAGTTTCGCGGCTCACTCTTCTATTCATTTGGCAACAGCGCTCTCGACGCTAACGACTGGTTTGCCAACAGTCGAGGTCTCGAAAAGCCGCCGAGACGTCTCAACAGGTTCGGCGGCGTCTTTGGTGGACCAATCGTAAGAGACCACATGTTCTTCTTCGGTTCGTATGAAGGACTACGTCTGCGCCAGCCAATGACAACGATTACTGACGTTCCGTCGTTGACTGCGCGACAGAATGCACCCGACGCAGTTAGACCATTCCTTACGGCATTTCCATTGCCGAACGGCGGACTGACGAACGAAGGTCTTTCCGAGTTTGCAGCGACCTTCGCGAATCCCGCGCGTCACGAGATAGGCAGTTTTCGCCTGGACCACATGGTGAATAGCGAATTAAACCTGAGGTTTCGATACAACTTCGCCGATTCAGACGCAGCCATGCGCGGTGCTGACGGCTTGTCGCTCAACACGACGAACCGCGTACGTAGTTTTTCACAAATGATTACGGGTTCCGCTGACCACATCGTATCGCCTACGAAGGTCGTTAAACTGCACGCTAACTACAGCCGGACCCGAGTTAGCGGCAGTTATTCGGTAGACGGATTTGGTGGAGCAGGCGTTCCGGATGATCTCAACGATCTGACGAATAGCTCGTTCACATTCGATCTGAACGCACGCGGAGCAAGCTTCATTTCCGCAAGCGAGGCCACGAACGTTCAACGACAACTCAATGTCGTGGGATCTCTCGAGGCGATTTACGGAAACCACTCGGTTGTTTTCGGTGCTGATTACCGCAGAGTCTCACCAATCCTCGCTTCGAACGCTCGTGAAGAAAGTTTACTTTTCAACGGTGTACCGCAAGCGATCATTGGCGAGCCTACGCGCGTGAATCACCTCGCGCATCTCAGCCCGCAAACACCCGTCTTCCACAACCTCTCACTCTTCGCGCAGGACAAGTGGAAACAAACCTCACGATTCACACTTACGTATGGCGCGCGTTGGGAACTCAATCCGGCTCCCGAGAATCCCGCACTCGGTAGCCGTTTGTGGGAGACGACGTACGCGAACTTCGCGCCACGCGTCAGTTTCGCTTACGAGCTGTCCGACCGTTACGGCGCCGAAACGATCGTGCGTGGCGGCGTCGGTGTTTCCTACGATACAGCTCAGCAGTTTGCTGGTGACGCGTTTGTTGATTCAGTTCCCTTCCTCGGCGGAACATCGATCGGCGACGGTTCTGTGTTGCCGTCCAGCGGTGGTTTGCCGTTGATCAGTTTCGATCGTCACCTAAAACTTCCGTACACGCTGAGTTGGAATGTCTCACTGCACCGA
>DASZDV010000045.1:0-3661 GCA_035941575.1 Pyrinomonadaceae bacterium | reverse complement strand
GGCCCTGCGCACGACTTTCGCCGGGATGAGCGACCGCCCGCTTCAGGTCATCAACGAGCCGCGGGATTTCCGATTAACAGTTATCGAGCTTCGAGAATCCTGTTTGGAAGAAAAGGAAGAGACAGCCGCACGGCTCGCCGCCGAAGAGGCGCGCACTCCGTTCAATCTGGCCGAAGGGCCGTTGTTACGCGTCAAGTTGCTGCGCCTCGCGGAAGATGATCACGTGTTGCTGATCACGATGCATCACATCATCTCCGATGGCTGGTCTATCAAAGTTTTAATAAGTGAGATCGGAGAACTCTATGATGCCTACGCGAATGGGCGCGAGGCCGCGCTTCCCGAGTTGCCAATCCAATACGCAGACTTCGCCGTTTGGCAGAGAAACTGGCTGCAAGGTGAACGACTCGAAGAGCAACTCTCGTACTGGAAAGCGCAACTCGCCGCTGCTCCGCCGCTGCTCGAACTACCAACCGATAGACCACGACCTACTTTCAAGACGTTTCACGGCGCTGACGTACACCTGAGTCTCTGCAAAAAGCTGAGCGAAGATATTACGCGATTGAGCCGGCGTGAAGGTGCGACACTGTTTATGACACTGTTCTCGGCATTCGTCACTCTGCTCTATCGCTATTCGGGCCAGCACGACATTCTCGTTGGTACAGTCATAGCCAACCGCAACCGTGCCGAGACAGAAAGGCTTATCGGTTTCTTTATCAACACGCTGATCTTACGCACCCGCTTATCGGCGCAGATGACATTTCGCGAGTTACTGGACCAGGTGCGTGAGACCGCGTTAGACGCATACGGGCACCAGGACTTGCCGTTCGAGAAGCTGGTCGAAGAGTTGCAGCCTGAAAGAACTTTGAGCCACTCACCTGTCTTTCAGGTCCTGTTCCATCTACAGAACGCGGTGACGGAAAAGTTGAGCCTCTCCGGTTTGAGCATGAGCCAGTTAGAGGTGGAGACGCAAACGGCGAAGCTCGATCTGTCGTTGACGATGGCCGAGTCGGAAGACGGTCTCGTCGGCACGTTCAATTACAACACTGATTTGTTCGACGCGGCGAGCATCGAGCGGATGGCGCGGCACTTCGAGCGATTGCTTCACGCTGTCGTGTCAAACCCGGATGAGCAGATCTCGCGATTACGGCTCCTGACCGACGCCGAAAGAGACAAAGTGTTGTTTAAGTGGAACGATACCCGCAGACACTACGGAAAAGATGACCTACTTCATTTAGCGTTTGCGGAACAAGCCAAGCTTACACCGGATGCGGTTGCAGTTAGATTCGAGCAAAACGGACTCACATACCGAGAATTGAACCAAAGAGCGAATCAGCTCGGACATTATCTGCGAAAGATGGGAGTCGGGCCGGAAGTTTTGGTCGGCATCTTTTTGGAACGCTCGACCGAGATGCTGGTCGCACTGCTGGGCGTCCTCAAGGCCGGCGCAGCATACGTCCCCCTCGATGCGACGTCTCCGTCAGAGCGGCTCTCATTCATCATTAAAGATGCCGGCCTGTCGCTCGTGTTGACGCGCAAGGGCTTGAAGGAATCTCTTGCAGTCTGCGACGCCAGGTTGGTCTGTCTGGATTCCGATTGGGCGGGCATCGCTCAGGAGGACGAAGCGAATTTTGACAGCGAAGTTACGGCAGAAGACCTGGCCTACGTCGTCTACACGTCCGGCTCGACCGGCCGTCCTAAAGGTGTGCTCGTCGAACACCGCCAACTCAGCAACTACATTCACAGCATCCGCGAGCGACTCGGGCTTGATGCGTGCACGAGTTTCGCGATGGTCCAACCCCTGACTGTCGATGGACCCGTCACCACAATCTACGCACCGCTGCTGACCGGCGGCTGCGTGCACTTAATAAGCGACGAGCGAGTAGCAGATGCGCAAGCGTTGGCAACTTATTTACACGACCACCAAATAGATTATTTAAAGATAGCTCCATCGCATCTCGCGACCCTGCATCAGAACGGAGATCCTTCAAAGCTGATGCCGCGCAAGGTACTCATGATTGGCGGAGAGGCTCCGCGAGTCACCTTTGGGGAAGAACTGCGAACGCTCGCACAGTGCTCAATCTTCAACCACTACGGACCCACCGAAACGACCGTCGGAGTGACGACTTATCAAGTGGACGAAACCGTGAAGGACGTGCGGAGCGCCACGCTTCCCATCGGAAGGCCACTTCCGAACGTGCAAGCATACGTGCTCGATCGGCACATGGAACCGGTACCGCTTGGTGTAGCGGGAGATCTGTACATCGGAGGGAAGAATGTGAGCCGTGGGTATCTCAACAGCCCGCAACTGACGGCGGAGAGGTTTGTTCCCGACCCATTCAGCCGAAGTGTTGGAGCGCGTTTGTACTCGACGGGAGACATGTCTCGTCACCTTGCGGATGATCAGCTTGAGTTTCTCGGTCGTCGAGATCAGCAGGTGAAAGTGCGTGGCTTCCGGATAGAACTGGCTGAAATCGAAACTGCGCTTCGCGAACACGAAGACGTGGGTGAGGCGGTCGTTGCTGCACACGCTGACAAAAGTAGTGACACACATTTGGTGGCTTACGTCGTTCCCGCCAAAGAACAAACGCCGACTGCGGGCGAGTTGCGTGCATTCTTGAAAGAGAAGTTGCCCGAATATATGGTGCCGTATCTCTATCTCTTTCTCGATAAGTTGCCTCTTACTCGGCACGGCAAAGTGGATCGCCTGGCGCTTCCCCGACCCGAAGGGACCGAGCGCGAATTGGACGTGCCGTTCGTCGCTCCGCGCAACGCGATCGAGGAAGTGCTCTCAGAAATTTTTGCTGAAGTCCTGAGCGTCGAGCGAGTGGGCGTTAATGACAACTTCTTCGAGCTGGGAGGCCATTCACTCCTGGCAACACAGCTCGTCTCGCGTGTGCGGAAGGCTTTTCAATCGGACTTGCCGCTGCGAAAAGTTTTTGAAGCGCCGACGGTCACCTCGCTCGCGGTGTTGCTGGTTGCCGCGGAGCCGAGTCCCGGTGAGTTTGAGAAGAGAGCGGAGACGTTACAAACAATCGAGAGCCTCTCGACGGACATGCTTGAAGAGTTGCTCAGAAGAAAAAAGGCGAAAGCGACTGGCTGAGCCGCGCCACAAAAAGGCACAAAAACTCATCTGAGAATTTTGCGCTTCTTTGTGGCTCCAAACTAGAAACTTAAGGAGGTTTATTGCCATGAAGGCGAGCAGGAAGCAAACGGCGCGTGAGACGCGAACTGCTCCGCTCTCTTTTGCTCAGCAGCGCCTATGGTTTCTCGATCAATACGAACCCGGAAGTATTCTTTACAACCTTTCGGCTGCAATTCACTTGAAGGGAGCACTCAACGTCACAGCGTTAGAGCGGAGCCTGAGTGAAATCGTGCGGCGGCATGAGGTACTGCGCACGACGTTCTTCATAGTTGACGACCGCCCAGTTCAGGTCATCAACGAGGCGCGAGATTTCCAATTAACGGCTATCGAGCTTCGAGAATCCTGTTTGCAAGAAAAGGAAGAGACAGCCGCACGGTTTGCTGCCGAAGAAGCGCGCACTCCGTTCAATCTCGCCGAAGGGCCGTTGTTACGCGTCAAGTTGCTGCGCCTCGCGGAAGATGATCACGTGTTGCTGATCACGATGCATCACATCATCTCCGATGGCTGGTCTATCAAAGT
>DASZDV010000044.1:0-3634 GCA_035941575.1 Pyrinomonadaceae bacterium | reverse complement strand
TGGGGGGCAGCAAGCCGGTATTGGTGGATTTTTGGGCGCAGTGGTGTACACCGTGCCGCATGCTGGCCCCGACAGTGGAAGCTGTCGCTGAGCAGTATGGCGAAACAGCTACCGTCGTGAAGTTGAACGTGGACGACAACCCGACCACCGCGCAACGCTACGGCATCAAGGGCATTCCGACTTTGATTCTTTTCCGCGAAGGTAAAGAAGTTGAGCGCGTGGTGGGCGCCACGAGTAAAGAGTCCATTACTCGTATGGTTGAGAAGTACGTGACCGTGAAAGCGTAACCACAGACCACACAGATTTTTTAAGGCCGGGCGTGTTCAACGTCCGGCCTTTTTTTGCACCGCAAAAAGGCACAAGAGGAGCAAAAGAAGCTCAAGTTTTCCCTTCAAGCGTTTTGTGCCGCTTTGTGGCAAAATGACCTCGCGCATGGGTAATCCTGGACTCATAGTCGGTATAACAGGTGCAACCGGAACGATCTTTGGCATACGGCTGCTCCAAATGCTGCACGGCTCCGGAGTAGAGACTCATCTCGTCGTTAGCAAGTGGGCCGCGCGCACGCTCACGCACGAAACCCAATACGCACTTAAAGACGTAAAAAACCTGGCCACGCACAGCTATGGCATCGCGGATCAAGGCGCTGCGATCTCAAGCGGTTCCTTTGTCACGATGGGAATGGTTATCGCGCCATGCAGCATGCGTACGGTGGCGGCCATCGCCCACGGCCTCGGCGACAATTTGATTCATCGCGCGGCCGATGTCGTTTTGAAAGAACGGCGTAAACTGGTGCTCGTCGTTCGCGAGTCGCCTTTCAACGAAATACACCTGGAAAACATGTTGAAGCTGGCACGCATGGGAGTCGTGATTCTTCCGCCGGTGCCTGCCTTCTATAACAATCCTCAAAACCTCGACGACATGATCAACCACATCACGATGCGCGTGATCGATCAGTTTGATATTCATCTCGACGTAATGAACCGTTGGGACGGCGTGCTCCGTTCCTCAATTCAAAAGGAGTAGGTTCGAACAGTGGGAGAACTAGTCGACTATAAAGCGAACGGAAAAACAGCCAATGGCTATTTGGCAATTCCTCAACAAGGCAGCGGTCCGGGCGTCGTTGTGATTCAAGAGTGGTGGGGACTGGTCGATCACATCAAAGACGTATGCGAACGTTTCGCGAAAGAGGGTTTCGTGGCGCTTGCGCCCGACCTCTATCACGGCAAAACAACGAAGTCGCCTGACGAAGCCGGCAAATTGATGATGGCCATGCGCATTGATGAGGCGGAAAAAGATCTGAGCGGTGCGGTGCAATACCTGTTGGACCACGACGCGACGACCGGCGGTAAAGTTGGTGTCGTTGGGTTCTGCATGGGAGGCGCGCTCGCTCTTTATACAGCTACGAAGAATTCAAACGTCGGCGCGTGCGTTGTGTTTTACGGCGGTCATCCGAACGTCAAACCGGATCTGCCGAACTTGCAGTCGCCCGTACTCGGCATTTACGGCGAGCGCGACAAATCAGTACCTCCCGAATCAGTTCATAAGCTCGAGCAACAGCTAAAAGCACTCGGAAAGAAGGTTGACGTGATCATCTACCCTAACGCCGATCACGCCTTCTTCAACGATGCGCGCCCGACGGTTTATGTCCCTGAAGCCGCTGCTGACGCGTGGCAGCGCACTATCGAGTTTTTCAGAAAGCACCTTAGTAAGTAGCAGCACTAAACACGGATCTGTGTTTATCCGTGTCTCCTAGTCCAACCAAAAGGAACGTCTCAGACTATGTCTACGTGTACCCGTTTGTTGTTTCTTTACCGTGCGTTGCCCCGTCTGTTGTCTCTTTCCCGTCCGTTATTCCTGCCCCGCTTGTTATTTGCGACCGTGATCCTTGCTTTTTATATAAGCGCCTCAGCCCAGGAGCCCACTCCATCACCATCCCCGTCCCCCAGCCCAACCGCAAGCGCTTCTCCATCGCCGGAAGCCTCACCGACTCCGCGCGATCCGATGTCAACACCAACATTCAACGGCCTGCGCTTCCGCTCGATCGGCCCAGCCTTCACGTCCGGCCGCGTCATCGGCTTCGCCGTCGATCCCAAAAACCCGGCGCGCTATTTCGTCGGCGTTGCTTCCGGCGGCGTGTGGCGCACCATCAACGCAGGCACAACGTGGACGCCTGTTTTCGACAACGAAGCCTCCTATTCAATCGGCGCGATCGTGCTCGATCCAAAGAATCCGTTAGTCGTGTGGGTTGGCACCGGTGAGAACAACAGTCAGCGCAGCGTTTCCTACGGCAACGGAGTTTACAAATCAGAAGACGGCGGCCGCACGTGGCGCAACGTCGGATTGAAAACCTCCGAACACATCGGCCGCATCGCGATCGATCCCAAAGACTCAAATATCGTGTACGTCGCGTCACAAGGACCGTTGTGGGGGGCCGGCGGCGAACGTGGTCTCTTTAAAACTCCCGACGGCGGCAAGACCTGGAAAAACATTCTGAACATCAGCGAGAACACGGGCGTCACCGACGTCGTGATCGATCCCAACGATCCGAACACCATCTACTGCGCTTCGTATCAACGACGCCGTCACATGTGGACACTCATCAACGGAGGTCCGGAAAGCGCGATCTACAAATCAACAGACGCCGGCGCGACCTGGAACAAACTGCGTGCAGGCTTGCCGACAGTCGAGATGGGTCGCATCGGACTCGCGATCTCTCCAGTCGACTCCAACGTGATCTACGCGACCGTTGAAGCCGCGGATCGCAAGGGTGGCATCTTTCGTTCGAGCGATCGTGGCGGCAGTTGGGAGCGGCGCAACGAGTTTGACTCGACCGCGATGTACTACGCGCGCATCGTCGCCGATCCGAAAGAAGTCGATCGCATCTACGTGATGAACGTCTTTCTGATGGTGTCCGACGACGGCGGTCGCACATTGCGCCGACTCGGAGAGAGATCGAAACACGTTGACAACCACGACATCTGGATCGATCCCGACGATACCGATCATTACCTGGTTGGTTGTGATGGTGGCGTATATGAGAGTTTCGATCGCGGCGCTAACTGGGAGTTCAAAGCAAACCTTCCGGTACCGCAGTTTTACGACATCACCACCGACAACGCGAAGCCGTTTTACAACATCTACGGCGGAACGCAGGACAACTTCAGTTTTGGTGGGCCATCACGCACGCGCAGTGCTTCGGGCATTGTTAACTCCGACTGGTTTGTCACAAACGGCGGCGACGGTTTTCGTTCACAGGTGGATCCGGAAGATCCAAACACCATCTACGCGTCGTTACAGAACGGCGTGCTTGTCCGTTTCGACAAACGCAACGGCGAACGCATCGGCATTCAGCCGCAGCCCGGACATAACGAAGATCCGATGCGTTGGAACTGGGACTCGCCGTTCATCATCAGCCCGCACTCGCACACGCGTCTCTACTTTGCTTCAGACAAACTCTTCCGTAGCGACGATCGCGGCGATAGTTGGCAAGCGATTAGCGGCCAGCTCTCCCGCAACCTCGATCGCGATAAGTTGCCGGTGATGGGAAAAGTCTGGAGCATCGACGCCGTCGCGAAGAACGCTTCCACGGCATTCTTCGGTAACGCATCCGCTGTTGCAGAATCACAGAAGAAAG
>DASZDV010000043.1:0-20903 GCA_035941575.1 Pyrinomonadaceae bacterium | reverse complement strand
GCAATAAATGGACCAGGGTCGAGATCAAGGGATTTGACGTCGATGCGATTCTCGTGCGCGCGGTGTTCAGCCGCGGCGGGCGCGGTTGGACGTTCGGGGAAGCCGGCGCGATCTTTACGACTCGCGATGCAGGTGAAACCTGGGTTCGTTTGCGCTCGCCGACGAGACGTCTGCTGCTTGGCGGCACGTTTGTCGACGACGATCGCGGTTGGGTTGTCGGAGCAGGCGCGACGATCATTCAGACTTCCGATGGTGGCGACACGTGGTATCAATCGCGATTGCCTGAGGTAGACAAGTCACTTCGTTTTACCGCTGCCTCATTCTTTGATAACCGTCTCGGCTGGGCGGTCGGCAGCGGCGGCAGCGTCTATCGGACGACAAATGGCGGCCGCACGTGGCAAAAACAGGAATCCGGTGTTGTTGTGGATCTGTTTGACGTGAAGTTTATCGATGCGCAGGAAGGTTGGGCCGTTGGCGCCGAAGGAACGATCATTCACACCAACGACGGCGGGGGGCATTGGACCACCGAACGCAGCGGCACGCAACATCAATTGGAACGAGTCTTTTTCACCGATAAAGGACACGGCTGGGCCGTAGGTTTTGGCGGCACTGTCGTAGCTTATTTAAGGGTATGAAATTACTTATTAGTCTCATCCTCGTACTTCTTCTTAGCGGTTTATCCACCGCACAAACGGTCGTCGAGCGCAATGAGCAACTACTGAAAACGGCGCAAGAGTTGGTCGATACCGGCCACAAATCAGAAGCCCTCGTCGAGTTGTTCAAGATGTTGAATGCGAACGGGTTTGATCCCGCGGGGTACTACAACCTCGGCAACGCCTTCGCGCGTCTCGGCGAAACGGAGGCTGCAATCACTGCCTACCGCCGCGCGATCGAACAGCGCAAAGGTGGCTACTCGCGCGCTTACAACAATCTCGGCGTTGTGCTGTTGCGTGAAGGTCGTTGGGACGAATCGTACGACGCTTTCATAAGCGCGCTGAAGATTGAAAGTTTTCGCTACGCTGAAGCCAGCTACAACCTGGGCCGGCTTTACGCGGCCCGTGGTCAAAACGATCTCGCCGCGCGTGAATGGCGTCGCGCGTTGGTGGCAGATCCGAAACACACCGCGGCCGCAGAAGCGCTCGCTCGCAACGCGAACGAGGAAGTGATCGCTGTTGAGCGAGCCCCTGTCGTAAAATCGGCGACAAAATCCGCAACATCCTCTGCCCCTAAAGTCTCGTCTACTCCACCGGCAGTTAACAGGCTCACTCTCGACCCGACGACTTTCGATTTCCTTCAACGAGCGCGCGCTGCTTCAGAACGCGGGAAGCTTACTGAAGCGATCGATAACTACCGTCGTGTGTTAAGCCGTCAAGACGGTTACTTCGCGCCGGCGAATCTCGAACTGAGCTACGCGTTGTTGAGTTTGAAACGTCACGACGAGGCCTTCCCGCTTTTGCTCCAGGTGACACAACGCGACGGTGCGCGTTATCCGGTGAGTTATTTTCACCTGGCGCGTCTGTACGAGTTGAAAGGTGATCTGAAGCTTGCGGAAGCGGCATTCACGCAAGCAGTGTCGGCGAATGTTTCCGCCAACAATCAATTCCTGCTGGACCTCAGCCGCGTGCGTGAGAAGCAGGGCGATTTCAAAGGCGCGCTCGAAGCGATGGAACGCTACGCCGCGTTGGCCGAACAGCAAGGCCAGAAGCCTGCCTGGTGCGACGAACGCCTCGCCCAACTCCGCGCCAAGGCCCAATAACTGCACTCCGCCCCCGGACCTCCAGCTCTATCGGTGTCAACTGTGGCTAGCTCAACGGTAAAGTGTGGACTGTGCTAGATTCTAGGCACAGATGAAATCCAAGATTTTGAGCGCGGAGCGGATGCTTGAGACGCGCGGAGATCTGCGTGCGACAGGCGCCCGGCTGGTATTCACCAATGGAGTTTTCGACTTGTTGCACGTCGGGCATGTGCGCTATCTCGCGCAGGCGCGCGCGTTGGGCGACGCGCTGGTGGTGGCAATAAATAGCGATCGCAGTGTGCGCGAGTTAAAGGGACCTGGCCGCCCACTCTTCGATCAAAATGAGCGTGCAGAGATTCTGGCAGCGCTGCGAGCTGTCGATTACGTTACCGTGTTCGACGACATCTCCCCGCGAAGTTTGATCGCTACACTCTTGCCTGACGTACTGGTGAAGGGCGGCGATTACCAGCTCGACGAGATTCATGGACGTGAAGAAGTGGAAGCAACGGGAGGCAAGGTCGTCTCTTTGCCTTTTGTTCCAGGCGCATCGACCACGACGCTGCTTGAGCGCATGAAGAAGAAGTGAGCAGTTCGATTCAACAAACAAGCACGTTGCAGCAGGCGCTGCGGCGGGTTATCGAAACACGCGAGTATCAACAACTCCTCGCCGAACTGCGTTCCAACGCGCGTGTGATCTCCATCAGCGGTCTCGTTGCGGGTTCGGCTCGCGCACTTGCCGTAGCAGCTTTACAAAAAGAGACAGGCAAGACGTTCGCAGTCGTTTCGCAGGCGACTCGCGATCTCGAGCCCTGGGAACAGGATCTTCGCTTCTGGTATTCGGCGTTGTCCGGAACACAAGACGCGGACAATGAAGTGCTCGTCCTGCCCGCCTCCGAAACAGATCCTTACGCCGGCATCTCTCCACACGCACAAACACTTGAAAGACGCGCACTGGCATTGTGGCGATTGCAACGGCAAGCGCCGAGCTTTGTGTTGTTGACGGCGCGCGCACTCGCTCGCAAGACAGTTGGACCAGACGCGATCGCTCGTGCGGGTACCGTCTTGCGACGCGACGAAGAGCACTCGCCGGAAGATCTTGTTGAGAAGCTGATCGCAACCGGCTACATGCGTGAAGATCCGGTGACGGGCGTTGGCGAGTTCTCATTGCGCGGCGGCATCGTCGACATCTGGCCACCCGGACGTGAAGCGCCCGTGCGTCTCGAGTTCTTTGGCGACACGATCGATTCGTTGCGCGAGTTCGATCCGGAGAACCAACTTTCGACCGGTCAACTCCGCGCCGTGGAAGTGCCGCCGATGCGCGAGTTCTGGGCAACGGCGTTGGACTTCCAACTCTGGAGCGAAGCCGCACGCGAGCGCTGGAACGACAGTCGTTTCGCACGTTCGTTGCGCGATCGGACAGCGTTTGCAGACGAGGGCGAACCTTTTGCGGGTTGGGAATGGCTAGTTCCAATCTCAATGAACTGCACTTCCACGCTCTTCGATCATCTCGGCGATGCGGTGCTGGTAATCGATGAACCTGGTGGCATTGAGACGTACCTCAGTGAGTTTTACGAACGACTCGCAGATCGCTTTCGTGAAATCGATCAAGCTGACGACATTGCGTTGCGGCCCGAAGAACTCTTTCTCACCGACGAAGAACTTCGCCAGCTCGTCGAGACGCGACAACGCATCGAACTGCGCACACTCGGCCGCGCCGCTGCCGAAACCGACATGAATCTCGCACTCGACGCGGAAGCTCCCCAGGTCCAACTCGGACGGGAACGCGACGCGCGTCGCCCGGCTTTTGTCTTTCCAGTTGTCGAAGTCGCTTTCGAAATCGAGTGGCAGGCGCAGTCGGCAATGCGTTATCACGGGCGCATCTCGGATCTTGCCGCCGATGTGAAACACGCTGCTGAAGATAGCAAGACGACGTTGTTTGTAATGCCGAGTATCGGCGTCGCGGAACGCATTTCAGAGATTCTCAGCGAATACCAGATCGAAGCGCGATTCGCATTAACCGGCGAAACGTCAGACGCCGCCGACTTACGCCCGGTCGTTGTAACTGCCGGCCGTTTGAGCAGCGGTTTCGAATTGCCGAAGTCGTGGTTGATTGTTCACGTCGAGTCAGATGTCTTCGACGAAACCGCGGATGCGGTTGAACGACGCGGCGCCGTTGCGGACACGCGTAAAGACGGCCGCAAGCGGAAGTCGAAAACGGCTGCGTTTCTCTCAGATTTTCGCGACGTTAAACCCGGCGACTACGTGGTCCATATCGACCACGGCGTCGCGCGTTTCGGCGGTTTGCAAACGCTCGACCTGGGCCAACGCACCGGCGAGTTTATGCTGCTTTTCTACGCCGACGACGCGAAGCTTTACGTTCCGGTCGAGCGGCTTGATCTGGTGCAGCGTTATTCGAGCGCCGAAGGTCATCAACCACAACTCGATCGCCTCGGCGGACTCGGTTGGCAGAAGACGAAAGCCAAAGCGAAGCGGGCCATGCGCGACATGGCCGACGAACTGTTGCGCCTTTACGCTGAACGCAAACTGGTCGGCGGCTACGCTTTTGCTGGAGATACTCCATGGCAACTGGAGTTTGAAGACGGCTTTGCATTCGTGCTCACACCGGATCAGGAAACGGCAATCGAAGACGTGAAGAAGGACATGGAAGAACCGGTGCCGATGGACCGTCTGCTCTGCGGCGACGTTGGTTACGGCAAAACGGAAGTGGCGATGCGAGCGGCGTTCAAAGCAGTGATGGAAGGAAAACAGACCGCGATACTCACGCCCACGACGGTTCTCGCTTACCAGCATTACGACACTTTTCGCACACGCTTCGCGCCGTTTCCGGTGAAGGTGGAACTGTTGTCGCGCTTTCGCACGTCGAAGGAACAGAAGGAGGTGGTGAAGCGCGTCGAGTCGGGCGAAGTTGATGTTGTCATCGGCACGCATCGCATCCTTTCGAAGGATGTGAGGTTCAAAGATCTCGGACTCGTCGTCGTCGATGAAGAGCAGCGTTTTGGCGTCGCACACAAAGAACGCCTCAAGCACCTGAAAAAGAAAGTCGACGTCTTAACTCTGTCCGCCACACCCATTCCGCGTACGCTCAACATGTCGCTTACAGGCATGCGCGACATGTCGCTGATCGAGACTCCGCCACGCGATCGACTCGCGATTCAGACGCAGGTCGTGCAGTTCTCAGAGAGCGTGATCAAATCGGCGATCGATCTCGAACTGTCGCGCGGCGGTCAGGTGTTCTTCATCCACAATCGTGTCGAAACGATCGAAACCGTTGCGGCGCTTGTGAAGCGTCTCGTGCCACAGGCGCGTTTGGCTGTCGGCCATGGTCAGATGAACGAGAAAGAGATGGAGAAGGTGATGCTCGACTTCATCGATTACAAGTATGACGTTCTCGTTGCGACGACCATCATCGAGAACGGAATAGACATCCCCCGCGCCAACACCATCATCATAAACCGCGCCGATCAGTACGGTCTTTCTCAGCTTTATCAACTGCGCGGGCGGGTCGGGCGTTCAAACCGGCGCGCTTACGCCTATCTTCTGATACCGGGCGAACAGGAACTTTCACCCATCGCCCGACGTCGTTTAGCAGCAATTCGTGAGTTTTCGGACCTGGGAGCGGGTTTTCGCATCGCAGCGCTCGATTTGGAACTGCGGGGGGCAGGAAGCCTTTTGGGAGGCGAGCAATCGGGTCACATGGAGGCGCTCGGTTTCGATCTTTACACGCAGATGCTGGAACGGACAGTCGCGGAGCTGCGCGGTGAAGAGGTTGAAGACGAGACCAGCGTTGCGCTGAACCTCGGCGTGGATGTCGCCATTCCGGAAGATTACATTTCGGACATGGGACAGCGGCTGCGGACGTACAAACGGGTCTCTTCTGCTCGTGACGAAGCAACGTTAACTGCGATCCGAACCGAGACTGAGGATCGTTACGGTCGCGTGCCATTGTCGCTGGATCGGTTATTTGCTTACGCCCGTTTGCGCCGTTTGGCCGAGGAATTAGGGCTGCTTTCGATCGATCGTACGCCCGACGGTATAGCGATAAAGTTTAGTGAGAAGGCTCGTATTTCGCCGGAAAAACTGGCGCAGTACGTCAGTTCGCACGAAGGCGCCTCGTTTACGCCAAACGGTGTTTTGCGCCTGGTTTTGACTGAAGACGAGCAGGACAACGTGCTCGATGTGGCTCGCGACGTGTTGCTCCGGCTTCAGGCCACCGATTAGAATCCATTGGTTTTATTCAAGTCCCCAACAACTCTCTCAGTAGGAGTACGCTAGTGAAGTTGAAGTATTTAGCTATAGCAGTCGTCCTGTTGGTTTTCTGCGGCAACGCCTTCGCGCAGGAAGGCGAGATGCAGGTCGTCGACGAGGTGATCGCGCAGGTGAACGACGACGTCATCACGCTGTCGATGCTCAAACGCGAAACCAAACAGCGCATTGAAGCCCTGAAACAGAACGGCATGACGGAACAACAGGCGATCGATGAAGTCAACAAACGCCAGGCGGAACTGATCGCGACGCTCATTAACGAGAAACTGTTGCTCCAAAGAGGTAAAGAACTCGATCTCGCAAGCGAGATTGAAGCTGAAGTAAACCGTCGCATGTTGCAGATCGCGCAGGAACAGGGAATCAACTCGATCGAGAAGCTCTATCAGGCGATGCGCGACAGCAAGCTCGATCCCGAAGAAGTCCGGCGAACGATGCGCACTGAAATGATGAAGCAGGCTGTTTTCCAACAGGAAGTCGATCGGCGTGTCTATCTCGGTTTCGCGTCTGACGAAGTGAAGAAATACTATGACGCTCACGTCGATAAGTTTCGCAAGCCGGAGAGCGTGAAACTTTCCGAAATCTATCTCGTCACAACTGGGAAGGATGAAGCAGCCGTGAAGGCTCGCGCGCTCGAACTCGTGGCGCAGATCCGAGCCGGCGCGGAGTTCGCAAAAGTTGCGGCAGCCAATTCCGAACGCGAGAAGAACGGTGAGCGCACCGCTCCGAAGGACTTAGGTTACGTTGGCGAGTTTGATATCCCCAATCTGCGTGAGGATCTCGTAGCAGCGCTTAAGAACATTCCAGCCGGCGGCGTTACCGAGCCTATCCGAACCCCTGAGGGTTACCAGATTCTTCGTGTCGACGCGCGAACACCCGCGGGCGCAACGCCGACGTTCAACGACAATCGCGTCCGCGAAGCGATGCTTGTGGAGCGTCAGCCGAAAGAACGTGAAGGTTATTTGCAGAACCTACGTAACGAGGCGTTTATTAAAGTCACTGAAGCTTACAAAGCCAGTGTCGAGCCGCTGCTGAAACTCAAGCAGCCGGCGACCGCCAAGAGCGCTGACGAAAAGAGCGACGACAAGAAATCCAAGAAACCGTAACCACGAATGCCACAGATGACACTGTTGGTCACTCTGACTTGTGTCGTCTGTGTTCATTCGTGGCAGAGCCCCTCTTAAGCCGCGATGCCGGAAATCCAGCCGTTCAAAATTCGCGACGTCGAGATCAACCCGCCGTTGATTCTTTCGCCGATGGCGGGTGTGACTGACGTGTCGTTTCGTCGTTTGCTCAAGCGGCGCGGCGGCGTGGGCCTGTCTGTTTCGGAGTTCATTTCCGTTGAGGGCTTGACGCGAAATAATCCGAAGTCGAAACGGCAAATGCGGTTCTACGAGGATGAACGGCCTTTTGCGGTACAGATCTTTGGTGGTCAGCCTGAACGCATGGCAATGGCTGCTGAGATGGCTCAGGAGGTTGGCGCTGACATACTCGACGTCAATTGCGGTTGTCCGGCGCCAAAGGTCGTGAAGCACGGCGGTGGTTCAGGTCTGTTGAAGGACCACAGCCGGCTCGAAACGATTCTCAAAGAGATCAAGAAAGTGATCACGATCCCGTTGACTGTGAAGATCCGTGCAGGCTTTTACGACCACACGATCAATGCGGTTGAGACAGCGAAACTGGCGGAAGACTGTGGCGCCGAGCACATCGCCTTGCATGGCCGGACTAAAGAGCAGGGATATCGCGGACTCGCGAATTGGGACCTCGTGCGGCAGGTGAAAAAAGCCGTTCGCGTGCCGGTTTCAGGTAGTGGTGACGTGACTACGATCGAAGGCGCGTTTGCGAAGTTTCGCGAGACCGGTTGCGACGGCGTCTTGATTGGACGCGGTGCGATGGCGAACCCGTGGATCTTTCGGCAGATTGAAGACGCGATTCACGGCCGCGAGATCTTCGAACCGTCACTCGCCGACAAGCGCGCGATTCTGCACGAGTACTTCGACATGCTGCGTGAAGACATGCCCGAAACTCCCGCGATTAATCGCATGAAGCAGTTGGCGGGGCAGTTTACGCGCGGCCTGCAAGGTGGCGCGTTGTTTCGCACTTCGATTTATCACTCACATTCGGTAGAGGAAGTGCTCGATCGAATTGAAGAGTATTTCAGCGCGATTCTCGAAGGCCGTCCGTATTACGGCGAGGCCGGCACACCCATCGAAGAAGCGCCGGCACTCGATTCCTGTGAAGCCGCGTTAAGTGTTTGATTTCCGTTTGGCGCCGGAACCGTCATCGAGGTTCACCGCTGCCGGATAACCTTTCCCAGACAACGTACTCACGTCGATTACCACTTCATTTTGCGGAGCTTTCTTCTTCGCAGCCTTCGCTGTTTTCTTGTCAGGCGACGGGCTTGGCGAAGCGGATGCTGTTGGTTTCGGCTTGGCTGACATGGCGTTCAAAGCGTCGAGCGCTTGCTGCCGCTGGTCCTGCGACAGGTCCTCGAGTCTTCCGCCTTGCGCTTCTAACACGCGACGCAGGTTCTCTTCTGTGTTTGTGTCCTGTGCGTAGACGTCTTTGTAGATGTGCAACTTTCCATCTTCGAGGACGATCGTTTCGTAACGAAGTTCAACCGGGACCGCCTGGTCCAACTTCACACTCTTCGTTTTAGTCTTGTCCGCAAGATAATTCGCGATCTCCTTGTCACTGACCTGTTTATTCCCAGCCTTCATCAGCAGCATCGCGAAGTCTTTGATCTGAGCGTTTGTCAGGCCGACGCAACCGTGCGAGGCAAACTTGCCGATCCTCGCCGGCGACTTGCCGCCGTGGATTAGCGAAGGCAGGCCAATCGGAATCTTGATTGGACCAAGCGGATTGTCCTTGCTGCCGGGTTCAATGGTCTCGCCGGGTATTGCGTTTTTCATTTTGGCGACCCAGGGCGAATCGGGAGGCGTCCACGAGGGATTGAAGATGATCGTCTGTGCTTTTCGCAATCCGAACGGCAGTGGAAACTCGGGATAGCCGATGCCAACCTTGTACGACTTCACGAGTGACCCATTTTGAAAGAGGTCCATGCGAAAGGCTGGAATGTTTACGACAACTCTGGTGTCATTCGGCACGGCGTTTGGGCCGGGAAGCATCTCCGCTGCTGCTGCACCGCCTTTGTCTTCGCCTTTGTTTTCGTCGGGCGCGCCTTTGGCCCAATACTCATTTGCGAGTGTCGCGAGCTGCGTTGCTTTTTCCTCGCCCAGGATAGAGCGCACTTGTTCGGCTGCTCGCGTGGGAGCGTCGGTACCGTTTCCGTCGGCTTCTTCGGCATTCGTTTCGCGAAGTCGATTGATCTCGTCTTGCGAAGCGCGTTTCAGCGCGTCCATCTGTTGGTCTGAAAGTTTGAGTTTGTCTTTCAGTTGGCGCTGAAATGGTTGTTCGGCGAGAAGCGCGTCGAGCAGCGGCAGCGTTATTCTCACTGATGCTAGCTGCGCTTGTGCGGGCGATGTAGTTGGCGACGCGGCTGGCGAAGTTTGTGCGATTGGTGAATTCGCGTTGTTTGGCGCGGTCGTGCACGCGCTGCCGGCCGCGAGTGCGATTGTGACAGCGCTGAGCAAGAAAAGACGATGCAGCAGGTCCATAATTTGAGTTCTCTCCTTCGTGGTCATCTGCGGGGAGATGATTCGTTAGCGTCTTTATCTGAGCAACGAGCGTTCCCTCATTCAAGGCCGTCTTTGCCCACGGCGAGGAGCTGAGGAAGCACGTTTCTGCACGATTAGCGGACGAAATCTGGTGTGGGTGAACAGAGATCGTTCGTGTGTGGGCAGTGGCCGTGTTTCCGAGCTTGTTAGTTTAGGAGAGCTTGGGCCTACTCGCGCAGGAGTGGATAGGGATTGATGTTCGTGCCTTCCCAGTAGCGCTTGGGGTCGGAAACGATCGCGATCGAGAAGTGCAGGTGATAGTTGCCGGCGCCGGCGTTTCCGGTGTCGCCGACGTACGCGATGACTTCGCCCTGGCCCACTTCTTTTCCTTCAGTTAGACCATCGGCGTAACGTGCCAGGTGCGCGTAGTAGAAGATCAACTTTTTGTCTGCGCTGAGTTGGTAGATCGTGGTGCCGCCGCGTTCGCTGGTAAAGAGTTTAATGATCTGGCCGCCGGCAGCTGCGAGCACCGGGGTGTCGGCTGGGGCCATGATGTCGATCGCATCGTGCGTGCGGCCTTCGGAGCGGCTATCGGAGTATGTATCTGTTAATTGGTCCGGACGAATACCGGCTACTGGAATTATTAATGGCTTTATATGTGTAACCTGTTGGGCCACCGATGACACGGATTCCCCGACGGATGGAGTTGGTTCAACGACGGCTGGAGTTGGTTCAACAACGGGCGCTGAAACGGGTTCAACAGGCACCGGCACAGACTTAACCGCAGCGGGCGACCGAACACGACCTGTTCCGAGCCACACGAGTGCAACAAAACACAACAACGAAGCACAGAAAAGCACCTGCAACCGGTTCATCACCCGCTACTAGAACAACTAACGTTCCAGACCGAGCGGTAGTAGTGGGCGGGGTTGGGTGCCGCCAAAGAACCAGCTTGCGCCGACGCGCAGACGGTGATGCCACGTTGGCAAGCGAGAGGTGTACAGAGCGAAGCGGGCCTGACGCGCGAGAGCGCCGCCGAACGCTTTTCCGCCGGTCAGTACTGCTGCCCGTTCTGTTCCGAGGCTAATCGCTTCTCCGAGCTCTTCAAAGTGTTTTGAGTGCAGCTCCTTGCCTTCCAGAAACGCCTTGATGTTATTACCTGCGAGTCCAGCCTGTTGAAACGCGAGTTGGGCCGTGCCGTGAAGCGTCGGCGCTGCGTCAGGATAGAAAGCAATGTCGCCGAGCGCGAAGACGTTTTCGTGTTGCGAGAGTTGTAAGGTCGGTTTGATGACGAGCAATCCTCGTTTGTTCTTCTCAGCTTTGAGCTGGTCCACCAGCGGATTCATGCGTACACCGCCGAGCCAGACGACGCCCGCCGTTTTGACATGTTCCTCGTTTCCATCGTGCTCGAACGTAACTCCGTCGGCACTGACGCTAACGACGCGAGTTAACGTGTGCACTTCAACGTGCGACGCGAGCAAAGCTTCTTCGACCAACTCGCGTATTTGTTGGCCCATGCCGGGGACGACGCGGTCGCCCATCTCGAGCAGCATCACGCGAGGCTCGCCGTGAAGGGCGCGACGTTTGAAAGCATCGACGAGCAGGTCGGCCATCTTGGTTGAGAGTTCGCAACCGCTGGCGCCCGCGCCGACGAGCGCAAACGTGAGTTCACGGCGTACATCCTGCGGCGGCATTTCCGGTGGAATGCGGTCGAGCGCCGCGACCATTCGTTGCCGCAAAGTGTCTGCGTGTTCGATCTTGCGGAAGGGCAGGGAAAACTCTTCAGCCCCGCGGACGCCGGCGTAGTTAGTGACGCCGCCGACAGCGAGAACGAGAACGTCGTAATTGAGTGGCTCGCCGCGATTAGCGAGCGCGACGGTTTGGGCATCGAGGTCGATGCCAGTGGCCGTGGAGACGATGAGTTCGACGCTGCTGTCCAGCAGTTCGTCGTATCGTGGACCGATATGCCATGCTTCGACTTCGCCGCTGAAGTACTCGTAAAGCATTGGCGTGAAGACGAAGTGGTCTTCGTTTACGACCAGAGTTACGTCGGCAGAGCCGGCGAGTTCAAGGGCGGTGAACAGACCTGCAAAGCCTCCGCCGATGATGACGATCTTGCTTTTTGCCATGGCGCGCATGGTAAACCGCCCCTGTTGGAGGCACAAGGCTTAGTTCTTCTGCCGGAAGGGTTGAGACCGTTCTATCGAAAGGTTGGGACGGGCTCATTATTTCTGCGTGGAGCGCCGAAGGCGCGGAGAGAAGGTAGCCAGTGGCGAGCGCGCAGCGCGCTGCCACTGGGATCTGAAGACCATAGAAAAACCTGAAGAGGCCGACAGCTACGGCGCTCGAACGTGCGAAACCACAAGCCTTCCAGCAACCGAACTGGACACTCTCAACCTCGCATGTTAAATTGAACCCGCTTTTTAACTTTAGCGGTTACCGCTTTTAGCGGCGTTTACTGCAATCGAGGAGGGCCATTCAAGCAAGTGGCGTTAGCAAAAGAAGCCAAAGAGAAAATCGTGTCTGACTTCCGTACCCATGAGGCCGACACAGGTTCGCCCCAGGTACAGGTAGCACTCCTAAGTAAGAGAATTAACGACCTGACCGAGCATTTCAAAACTCACAAAAAGGACAACCACTCGCGGCGCGGCTTGCTGAAAATGGTCTCGCAGCGACGGAGTCTGCTGGATTACTTAAAGCGCACGGACATTGAACGCTACCACGAGGTGGTGAATCGTCTGGGCCTGCGGCGCTAGCAGATCCGAAAGTAACTCAGACCGAGAGATCTTCGAGTCTCCGTTTTATCAAGCCCGCGTCTTTCGAAGAGCTTGTGGCAGTGCCGAACGTGACGGCGAATGACTGGAAACAAGCAGACGTGTACGGCCCGGCTTAGAGCAATTGAGGCGGCATGAGCTTCACGGTTAAGAGGCTCGTGCCGCCTTTGTAGTTTACCCGCTTCACGTTAGCGCGGTTACAGACTTCCCAAGCCCCAGTGCTTGCCCGAACAAAACAGCGCGGCGGATGAGACGCCCGCGACCTGAACCAGTAACGTTCAGGTGAATGTCCGAAGGAGACGAAAGAACATGCCAGAAAAGAAATATCTCAAGGAATCAATCAAACTAGGCGACAAGGAATTGACCGTCGAAACCGGTCGTGTTGCCAAACAAGCGGATGGATCGGTGGTAATCCGATATGGCGACACGATGTTGCTGGTTGCAGCCGTTAGTGCCCCTATCCCACGCGAAGGTGTTGATTTCTTTCCGTTGACGGTTGAATACCGTGAATCAAATTATGCTGCCGGACGAATACCCGGCAATTACTTCCGCCGCGAAGGTCGCCCAAACGAAAAAGAGGTTCTGACCAGCCGCCTTATCGACCGCCCTTGCCGCCCACTCTTTGCTGAGGGTTTCAGAAACGAAACTCAGGTCATCGCAAGCGTTGTTTCCGCAGATCCGGACAACAATCCGGACGTGATCGCGATCACCGGCGCATCGTGCGCGCTTTACCTTTCAGACATTCCATTCCTCAACCCGATCGCGGGCGTGCGAATCGGATTGATCGAAGGCCGCTACATCGTCAATCCAACCTACGATGAAGTGCGCGAGTCGCGTTTGAATCTGATAGTTGCAGGAACTGAAGAAGCGATCGTGATGGTCGAAGCGGGCGCCATCGAAGTTTCCGAAGAGATCATGGTCGAAGCGCTGATGTTGGCGCACAAAGAGATCAACCGGCTGTGCCGTTGGCAGAAGGAACTCTATAGAGCGCTCGACATTCAAAAACGTGACGTCACTCCAGTGGTTCTCGACGAAGAGCTCCAACAGGAGATTGCTGGGAAATACAGCGACCGATTACGCGAGGCGCTCGACACGGGTAACCAGGATAAGCGCACGAGCTATGCGGCCGTGGATGCACTGAAGAAAGAAGCCGTCGAGTCGTACCCGGAAGACCAGCCCGAAAGACGACAGATGGCAAAGCTGGTCTTCGACAATCTGAAAGAGACGATCTTCCGTGATGACATTCTTAACAAGCGCCGGCGTCCGGATGGTCGCAGGTTCTCCGAGATCAGACCGATTACCGCTGAAGTCGGCTGGCTGCCGCGCGTTCACGGTTCATCGTTATTCACACGCGGCGAAACGCAGGCGCTCGTCTCCACCACATTAGGAACAAAAGAAGACGAGCAGTTCGTCGACGATCTAGAAAAGGGTGAGGTCAAACGTCGCTTCCTCCTCCACTACAACTTCCCGCAGTACTCAGTCGGTGAAGTAGGTCGCTTTGGTTCTTCCAGCCGTCGCGAGATTGGCCACGGAGCCTTGGCGCGACGAGCGCTTGAGACCGTGCTTCCTGACGACGCAGACTTTCCTTACACGATTCGCGTAGTTTCCGAGATTACTGAATCAAACGGTTCGTCATCGATGGCGACGGTTTGTGGCGGAACACTCGCGCTGATGGATGCGGGCGTACCTCTGAAAGCGCCCGTCGCGGGTGTGGCGATGGGACTCGTGATGGAAGGAAACAAGTACGCGATCCTGACCGACATCGCAGGCGCTGAAGATCACTACGGCGACATGGACTTCAAAGTCGCCGGCACACGCAACGGCATCACTGCTTTGCAGATGGACATCAAGATCGCGGGCATCAACGCCCAGATCATGGCCGAAGCACTGGAGCAAGCGAAGAAAGGTCGCTTCTACATCCTTGGCGCGATGGAAAAAACGCTTGCTGAGCCACGGCAAGATATCTCCGCATTCGCGCCGCGCATCATTCAAATCAAGATCAACCCTGACAAGATCCGCGACGTGATTGGACCAGGCGGTAAGGTGATTCGTTCGCTCGTCGAAGAGACTGGCGCGAAGATCGACGTCTCAGACGACGGCACAATCTCCATAGCGACTTCCAGCGGTGAAGCAGCCGACGCCGCTGTTAACCGCATTCGCGGACTGACGGCCGAAGCCGAAGTGGGCCAGACCTACCTCGGCACCGTTTCGCGCATCGTTGACTTCGGCGCTTTCGTGGAAATCTTTCCCGGCACCGACGGCTTGCTGCACATTTCCGAGATTGCAGACCGCCGCGTGAAAGACGTGCGCGACGAACTCAAGGAAGGGCAACAGATCCTCGTGAAGTGCATCGGCCGTGAGGGAAACAAGATTAAGCTTTCGCGCAAGGCTGTCTTGCGTGACGAGAACCGCAAGGCCGAAGCGGCGAGCCCAAGCGAAGCCGAATAACAACTCAAACCACGGCTTAATCCGTCCGGTTCTCAGAATCGAGTCTGAGAACCGGACGGATTTGTGTATGTGTGGTCCAAGAACCCAATTTTTTAGGCCAAATTGCTCACGGCCTTGGATTTGCAGCGTCAGCGGTACCTCGAAGTACATAAGTGCGGGCGTAAGTTGTCTTTACGCAATTCCAGCCGTGCCCTTTTATACCCCTTCGAGACGTTCCTACGATCCAGGCGGCTCAGCGCTCGATCGGATAAATACAGTGACATAAGTGCTGGAGTTTGCAGCCAATTGGCACTCTCGTTGTATTGAACAGTATGAACTTGCCCAATACTCAACGCTCGAGCAACTCTCGCAAACGCTGGCGCGCCGTCCGTGTGTTTACTGCTTTCGCCTTAATAACTTTCTTATTCACCGCTAACGCTGTCCAGGCCGGTCCAGTTGGGATTAAGCAGGTGATCCAGACGGTCAACCCCGTTCAGGGTCCAACGGATCTGAGGCTGACTAATTTGGTCCAGGATCCGATCACACCGTCGAAAGGATCGACGCCCGCAGGTGGACCGCGCGGCGACGGCCCGGTCAACACGCCGGCCGGCGATGGCGCAAGACTCGATGAACTTCTCGGTGGTTTTCCGACGCTTCAGGATCCGCAAAAGCTGGGAGTGGAAGTTATCGAAGAAGCAGAAGTCGAAGGCACGATCTGCGATTGCGGCGAGATATTGCTTCCCGCCGGTGGAATTCCGAAATGGCCGTTCTTGTTCCTCGCCGCAGTGCCGCTAGTGTTCATTCACGATTGCGACGATTGTAACGACATTCCCAGTTCAACACCGACGCCGACTCCGCCAGCGAATCCGACCCCAACGCCTCAGCCTACGCCGGAACCGGCATCGTTGCTGCTCTTCGGAACCGGTCTGCTAGCCGCTGGAGCAGGGTTGAGACGGCGATATACGCGATCAAAAGTCGAGCAGGTTAAGGCCGCGACGGAGGAGGAATAGACTCATGTCGACGCGCACATTCAAACTCAACAATGTGAAGTTTGGTTTCGCATTCCTGCTGGCGTTGCTGTTCGTTGCCGCCAATCCGTCAACAGACGTTTTCGCAAAGTCCAAAAAAGCCAAATATGGCACCATTAAGATTCTGACCGCGCCTGGTGGACTGTTGTTGACGATCGACGGGCAGGTGAAAGGCGAGACTCTGACTGAGTATCGCTCGTTTGACCTCGAACCTGGGATGCATAACGTTGTAGTGAAGCTGCCGAACGGAACGCTGTGGACGCGGGACATCGAAGTGCCTGCTGGCCGCGTTAAATGCGTCGTGGTCAATTACCGGCCGTTGCCTCCACCGCCGAAGTCTCCCTGTCCGTTCCCGGTGAATGTTTCGGCGCCGACCTCTGTCGCCGAAGGCGAAATCATGACCTACACTGCGGATGTCACGTACGGTGGCACGTCTGGCTTGCGTTACAACTGGACCATCAGCCCATCAACCGCACGCATCATGAGCGGCGCAGGTACGCCGACCATTACCATCGACTCGACAGGTCTCGGTGGCCAGCGCGTAATTGCGACGCTGGCAGTTGACGACGGTTCATCCGATCCGGCGTGCGCGCAGACGGCGCAAGCGGTGTCGGTCATTGCGCCGATCGTGAAGACGAGCATCGTTGCGCGCGAGTTTGATGAGTGCAACAACTGCGCGTTCGACGATCAAAAAGCGCGTCTCGATAACCTCGCGGTTGAATTACAAAACGATCCCACGACGAAGGGTTACATCATCGCGTACGGCGGTCGCACCAGTCCGATTTCACAGGTCGAACGGTTGATGACGCGAGCGCGTGACTATTTGACCGCTGAGCGTGGAATTGATGGTTCGCGTCTCGTGATCATCAACGGTGGCTTCCGCGAGCAGGACAGTGTCGAACTTTGGATCGTACCCAGTGGCGCTACGCCGCCGCGGGCCACCCCAACGATCCAGGCAGGCGAAGTGAAGCCAAGTGGTCCCACTCGTCGCCGACGCGGTTGAAACTGGCTCTATCTTGAGTACAATGGGGTCTCACGTAAGACGAGACCCCATTCCCCGTTTAGCCCCCCTCTAACAAGTCAATTACAGGAGGATACCTTCATGGCTGAAGAAGGTGGCGGAAGCGGCAGCACGGGTGTCGTGGCCGTGCTGGTGATATTTGTGATCATCGTGCTGGCAGCGCTATTCGTTTTTAGAGATCGGATATTTCGAGGCGGCGGAACACAAAAGATCGATGTGAACGTTTCAGCGCCGACTAAGTGAGTTCATCTCACACTCTTTTTGGCCACAGATTACGCGGATGACAATCGGTGTAATCTGTGGCTATATACTGTTTACGATGGCTGCACCGAATATCGACACGATTGTTTCCCTCGCGAAGCGGCGAGGGTTTGTTTTCCCATCCTCCGACATTTACGGCGGCCTCGGCAGCGCCTGGGATTACGGTCCGTTGGGCGTAGAGCTTTGCAATAACGTCAAGCAGTCGTGGTGGCGTTGGTTGGTGTATGACCGCGATGATATCGACGGCATCGATTCGTCGATCATTCTCAACCGGCAGGTGTGGAAGTATTCCGGACACGAAGCGACGTTCAATGACTTACTGGTCGACTGCCGCAAGTGCAAGGGCCGTTTTCGTGCCGACAAGATCTTTGAGAGAGTTGACGGAAACTTCGTCAAGTCTGAATGTCCATGGTGCAGCGCCAACGACTGGACGGAGCCGCGTGCGTTCAACACGATGCTGCAAACCAGACTGGGCGCTGTTGCCGAGGACGATCCAACTGCTCTCGCATATTTGCGACCTGAAACGGCCCAGGGAATTTTTATTAATTTCCTGAACGTGCAGACGACGATGCGACGCAAACTACCGTTTGGGATCGCGCAAGTAGGTAAATCGTTTCGCAACGAAGTCACGCCGGGGAATTTCATCTTGCGGACGCGCGAGTTTGAACAGATGGAGATGGAATATTTCGTGCGGCCTGACGCCGAACACCTTAAGCTCGTTGATGAGTGGGTGGAGCTTTATCTCGAGTGGTTTAAGAGTCTGGGAATCAGCCGCGAAAACCTGAACTTGCACGAAGTGCCTGCGGAGGAGTTGGCCCACTATTCGAGACGTACCGTCGACATCATGTATCGCTATTTCCCGGAACGCGACGAGCCGGAACGGCAATGGGAAGAGTTGATGGGAATCGCTTATCGAACCGATTTCGATCTGCGAGCGCATTCGAGTAAAGCAATGGATGCGGAAGGAAATCGGATCAACCCGGATTCGACTGAGGACCTTTCGTACTTTGACGAGGCTACGAAACAGCGTTTCTATCCGCACGTGATCGAACCGGCGGCGGGTGTGAATCGCACTGTGCTCGCGGTGTTGATGGATGCTTACTCTGAAAAGACGAACGACAAGGGTGAGACGCGCGTCATCTTGAAGCTCACTCCGCAACTTGCTCCGATCAAGGCCGCGATTTTGCCGCTGGCGAAGAACAAGCCGGAGATCGTCGGCATGGCAAAGGCGATCAAGCGCTCGCTACAACCCGTGTTGCGCGCTGTTTACGATGACACGGGCGGCATCGGAAAACTCTACGCGCGTCAGGATGAAATTGGAACGCCCTTGTGTGTGACGGTGGACCACCAGTCGCTCGAAGATGAAGCCGTGACTGTGCGGGATCGCGATACGTGGGAACAGGAAAGAGTAAAAGTCAGTGAACTCGCGGAGTATTTGCAGCGCCGTTTGAAAGCTACCGAGCCGATTCAGCCGGCGGCGGTGACGTCGGCTTTGGAAATCTAAGTTGTTATGCCGGTTGTAAAGAAACGAAATCAACAAACGGAGACTCGACTGTTGCTTGAATCGAACGAGCCGGTCGAGCTGCCGCCGGCAGAGATCGACGATGGTGCGGTACTGGTCCAGTTTGAAAAGTTTAAGCCTTACATTCCCGAATTGCTTGAGGCCTTGCGAGCCGGAACCATTGCTGAACCTGTTCCGGTCATGATCGATGGTTCCACTTTTGCGATTCACGGCGCCACGCGAACTTTTTGGGTGAAGCTGTGGCACGCAGCCGGAACTGATTTGACTCGAATCGATCGCGCTCAAGTGATTAGCTGCTTACCTTCCACTCGCGGCGTGCAAGTTGTCGTCGAAGAGCCTGAAGAATAGGTCCTATAGGACCTATAAGACCTATGCCTTTTCAACTTCCTCAAAAGGTCGTCGATCTTTCCGTCGCGGTGCGCGACGCTGGCGGGCGGGCGCTGCTCGTGGGCGGTTGTGTGCGCGACGCGTTGATGGGTACCCAACCGAAGGATTGGGATCTCGAGATTTATGGTGTGGCGCCGGAACGGCTGCGAGTGCTCCTGGACCGGTTTGGACCAGTGAACGTAGTCGGCGAAGCATTCACCGTTTACAAACTCGGTTCTGACCTCGACGTTTCGCTGCCGCGTCGCGAGCGTAAAACCGGTCGTGGTCATCGAGCGTTTGTAATTGAAGGCGATCCATCGATGAGTGTTGCTGAAGCAGCGCGCCGACGAGACTTCACTATTAACGCGATCCTTCAGGACCCGCTGACGAACCAAATCATCGATCCGTTTGACGGACGCGCGGACATCGAGCACGGCGTGTTGCGTGCAGTTTCCGCAGATACGTTTTCGGAAGACAGTTTACGTGTGTTGCGTGCGGCGCAGTTTGCGGCGCGGTTCGAGTTTCGAATCGATCCGCAGACTGTCGAGCTTTGCCGCGCGATTGATCTAAGTGATTTGCCGGCGGAGAGAATCTGGGGCGAGTTGGAAAAGCTTTTGCTGCGAGCGCAGCAGCCTTCGATTGGGCTCGGGTGGTTTCAGGCGCTGGGAGTGTTGGAACAACTATTTCCGGAAATCAACAAGCTTATCGGTGTGCCGCAAGATCCGGAGTGGCACCCGGAGGGCGATGTGTTTGTGCATACGAGGTTGACGGTCGATCGAGCGCGCGAGTTGATCGACGGCCTCTCGTATCCACGGCAGGTTACGGTGATGTTGGCCGCCTTGGCCCATGATTTCGGCAAGCCGGCGACGACGGGATTCGTCGAAGGACGTCTGCGTTCGCGCGGACACGAAGCGGCAGGCGTAGCGCCGGCGGAATCGTTTCTGAAGCGGATTAACATTCACACGATCGATGGTTATGACGTGCATAGGCAGGTCATCTCGCTCGTGCGCGAACACTTGAAGCCCGGCGAGTTTTTCAAGAAGCGCGAGGAGGTTGGGGAAGGCGCGTTTCGGCGTTTAGCGCGTCGTTGTGAGCCGGATCTGCTTTATCGGGTGGCGAAAGCCGACTCGCTCGGACGGAATGCGCCCTGGGTGCCAAAGGAAAAGTGGTACGGATCGGAAGCGCAGGAGTGGTTCATTCAGCGCGCGCAAGAGTTGGATGTTGCGCATCGTCCGCCGGAGCCGTTGCTGTTGGGCCGGCATTTGCTGGGTTTGGGAATAGAGCCAGGACCACGGGTCGGCGAAATAACGCGCGCCGTTTACGAGATGCAGTTGGACGGACGTGTAAGAACTGTTGAAGAAGCGATCGCCGAGGCCCAGAAGTTATTGGCCACAGATGACACGGATACAGTGACGGAGTAAGTGCGTCGAAAGGGAAAGACGAAATTATCTGTGTAAGTCTGTGTTTATCTGTGGCTGTTGTTGGGTGAGGCAGTGGATCGTACCCATGCCCCAGACGAGCGGTTCGCAATTGATCGGAATCACACGACGCGTGGGGAACACTTGCTGAAGAGTTTCAGTTGCTCGAGCGTCGTTAGCGTGACCGAACACGGGCAGCAGGACGACGTTGTTAGCGATGTAGAAGTTTGCGTAGCTCGCAGGCAGTCGCTCGAGATCGCGAGTACCGGTACTTTCACCACCGACGATGCCCGGCATTGGCAACGTCACTATCTCGAATGGCCGATCGTAAGCATCCGTCATTCGTTTCAGCCGAGAAAGATTGTCCTGGAGCAGTTCGTAATTCGCGTCTTCGGGATCGTCTTCAACGGCGCAGACAATGACGTTTGTTGAAACGAAACGCGCGATATCGTC
>DASZDV010000042.1:0-17138 GCA_035941575.1 Pyrinomonadaceae bacterium | reverse complement strand
TTTAGCCGCGGATACACACAGATTTGCACAAGTCAGTTTCGATCTGTTTACTCTGTGTTAATCCGTGGCCCAACTACCGGTCGATTTCACCAAGCACGATATCCAACGAACCAATAATCGCAACAACGTCCGCGACCATTTCACCTTCAGCCATAGCCGGCAACGCCGACAGGTTGACAAAGCTCGGACCGCGGAAATGCACGCGGCTCGGCTTTGGTCCTCCGTCGGATCTTATGTACACACCCAGTTCGCCTTTGGAAGCTTCAATCGGCTGGTAAACCTCGCCTGCCGGGACATCGAATCCTTCAGCAACGATCAGGAAGTGATGGATCAATGCGTCCATGTGACTCTTCATCGCTTCTCGATCGGGCAACACAACCTTCGGCGCGTCCGCTTTAACCGATCCGGGCTTCAAGCGCGACAGTGCCTGCGCGGAAATCTTGTGCGACTCCTTCATCTCACGCATCCGGACCATGTATCGCGCCCACACGTCGCCATCAGCTTCAGTCGGCACTTCAAAATCGTAGTTCTCGTATCCGCAATACGGATTGGCGCGCCTGATGTCGAGGTTCACGCCGCTGCCGCGTAAGCATGGACCAGACAGTCCCCAGTCGATCGCATCTTCTGCGGAGATTCGTCCGATACCTTGCGTACGCTTCTGAAAGATCCTGTTGCCGGACAACAACGTGTGAAACTCATCAACAGCCCGCGGAAACGCTTCGAGAAACTGTTTGGTACGACGCTCGAATCCGGCGGGAAGATCCATCATCAAACCGCCGATACGGAAGTAGGATGGAGTGAGTCGTCCTCCTGAGGCGGCCTCGATCAAGTTGAGGATCTTTTCCCGTTCTCGGAAGCAGTAAAAGAAGACGGTCATCGCGCCGATGTCCAGCGCGTGCGTGCCGAGCCACACGAGATGCGACGCGATGCGTTGCAGTTCGCACATGAGAACGCGAATCGTTTGCGCACGTTCCGGAATTTCGAGGCCGAGCAGTTTCTCGGCGGCCATGCAATAGGCGAGGTTGTTTCCGAGCGGATTCAGATAATCCATCCGATCGGTGATGACGATGCCTTGCTGATATTTCTTGTACTCGAAGAGCTTCTCCATGCCCGTGTGGAGATAGCCGATATCCGGCGTTGTCTTAAGAACCATTTCGCCGTCGAGTACGAGCTCCAGACGCAGCACACCGTGCGTTGACGGATGCTGTGGTCCCATCGAGATCGTCATCTGCGTGTCGAGTGGACGATCGACAATCTCGAATTGCGGTGGAATCGTTGGTGCTGAACTCATGCTAGCGACGTTTTATTGCCGATTGCCCATTTCCAATCGCCAATTTTCCAATCGGCAATCGGCAATCGAAAATTGACAATCATGTCAAGCTGTAAGGCTCATAGCCTCGCAATGGAAAATCCTTGCGCAACGCGTGTCCCTGCCAGTCGTCCGGTAGCAGGATGCGTCGCAGATCCGGATGGCCGTCAAAGATCACGCCAAACAGATCAAACGTCTCGCGCTCGTGCCAATTCGCTGTGCGCCAAACACCGGTAACAGACGGCACGTGCGTATCTTCTTCGCTTAACACCACCTTCAAACGCAGGCGGTGATGTTTAGTGGTTGAGAAGAGATGGTAGTTGACTTCGAAACGCGGATCTTCTTCGACACCGCGATCCGCGCCGCAGATGTCGGCGAGAAAATCAAACCGGCTTTCGGGCCAGGTCTTCAGAAACGAACATGCCGCCACGATGTGTTCGCGTGGAACGACGATCGTGATCTCGCCAAACGCGGCGATCACATCCGCGATCCATTCCGGGTGCTCACGCTGCAACGCCGCCACCAACGGTGACGGCGCGGCAGCTTCTGAAGATGGAATTGGCGTGCCTTCGGTGTTTTCCGGCTCTGATGCCATCCTTGTTAGTCGCTCTACTCTCTTTTATGAAGAACGGCGCCGCTCGTGTCTCGAGGCGATCGTGTACGGCCGCGATTCAGGCAACGTGTTCAAACGTGCGGTTGAACCGTCCGTGACCGGAAGCGTTCCCGGCGGCACTGCTTCACGTGCTTCCTCTTCAGGCACGTCTCTCCGATCGCGTGCGCTCTCCTTCGAAACTTTGTCCTGTAGCATCATCACCGCATGGACCAACATTTCCGGCCGAGGCGGGCACCCCGGAATGTAAACATCCACCGGAACAATCTTGTCGACGCCCTGCACGATGGCGTAGTTATCAAATACGCCGCCGGAAGTCGCGCATGCGCCCATTGAAATGACCCACTTCGGTTCCGGCATCTGGTCGTAGATTCGCCGCAGCACGGGCGCCATCTTTCTCGAAACACGTCCGGAAACGATCATGACGTCGGCTTGCCGCGGACTGGCGCGAAACACCTCTGCGCCGAAGCGCGCGAGGTCATTCCGCGACGAAGTAGCGTTCATCATCTCGATCGCACAGCAAGCGAGTCCAAACGTCGCCGGCCAAAGCGACGACTTCCGCGCCCAGTTAATTAAGGAGTCGAGCTGGGTGGTCAACACTTCCGGTAAAGCTTCAGCAATGACGTTTTCCAGTCCCATAAAACTACCTCAGGCGGCGGTACGCTGTTGCTGCGTCTCGCGCGCTTCCAACTCGTGCAGCGCTCGTGCTTCTGCTTCTGCCTCTCGTCGCGCTCGCTCGCCCCAATCAAATGCGCCCTTCTTCACTACGTAGATGTAACCGACCAGCAGCAGACCGACAAAAACCATCATCTCGAGATAAACAAACCAGCGCATCGAGTCGCCCTGTGCGGCGAGCACTTTGAACACGGCAGCCCACGGCACGAGGAAGATCACCTCTATATCAAAGAGGATGAAGAGCATCGCGATGAGATAGAACTTCACCGAGAAGCGTTCGCGTGCGGAGCCTACCGGGTCCTTACCGCACTCGTAAGGCATCAACTTCGTTCGCGTTCGTTTTCGTTGGCCGACTAACTGTGAAAGGAGAACGTTGCCTACCGCAAAACCTGCGGCAACGATGAACATCAAGAGGATGGGCAAGTAGTCGTAAAGACGAAACGGCATCTCAGGCGCAACCCTGTCACTCAATAACCGAGCTTGAGAATCATTGTACAAGCTGATGCTAGACGATGTGATCAAGGGTGTCAAGCAACGTACTTGTCAGCGAATACGCAGAAAAAATGCTGATTGACCGTGAAAAAATGCTTGTGTTACCGTTCAGCAAAAGCCCGCTCCGCGAGGGCTTTGCCTTGAGTCCAATCGGGAAAGAACGCAAGTCCTTGCAACAGTGATTACCGGATTCAACACCGACATCGAGCATGAAGGCGTCGTCTATCATGTTCAGACAGAGGACAAAGGGCTCGACACACCGATAATTCTCTCGCTCGTTTACACGGGCGGCACCATCCTCGCCAGCAAACGCTCTCCCTACGGAGATCTAATCCAGCAGGGCTTCAGTGAAGAGATACTTGCCGAACGCCTTAAGCGCCAGCACAAGCTGATCTGCGCCGCGATTCACTCTGGACGCATCAACGATCTCAAGAAGATGAGTGGGAAAGTTTCGCCCGCGTTAGACGCACGAATTGCAACGGGGATTGACGACCAAACAGCGGAGCCGGTGGAAATGTTAGACCCGGAGGAAGAGCCGTTCGAGATTGAATACGGACCGATCACGCAGGAGTGGACACCGCCACCACCGCGAGTTGAAGAGGAAGTCCAAACCGCGGATGAACACGGGTGGCAGGAAGCATCGGCACAGGAAGAAGTAGCGGCGCCTGTGGAGGAAGAAGTTCCGGTTGAGGCGGTGCAAGGGCCACTGCCGGACGGTCTCGTCATCACGATGCTCGACGACGAGGAGTTCTATTCAGGTGAGAAGTACACGTTGCGAGTACTAATCGGTAATCGAGTAGCGGGCGACGAGACGCCGCTCGCGGCTGTCGCTGTGTCTATAAAGATTCTCGGTACGACCTTCCGTCCGTTGATCTATTCGTTGAAGACTGAGAGTGATGGAGTCGCGAGTGTGTCTACCCACATTCCCGAGTTCACATCCGGCCGTGCCGCTGTCCTGGTGCGCGCAGTCGCAAAGGACCAGGCCGCCGAACTGCGCCGCATCATTCACCAGGCGAAATGAGGTTGTAAGAAAGTTTTGCGGGTTTACGTCAACGGCGAAGCAAAAGAACTTTCCAGTCCAACTTCCTTAGCTGAACTAATCACACAGCTCGATCTACCTGCGGCGCGAATCGCCGTTGAGTTGAACCGTGCTGTCGTGCGCCGCTCTGACTGGAACGCGACCTTACTTCAGGATGATGATCGGATCGAAATCGTGCACTTCGTTGGTGGTGGATCGTTGTAGATCGGTGTAAAGTTTTAGATATGTCAACTGCTATTCATGCGAAGTCTGGTGAAACACTCATTATTGCTGGTCGTGAATTCACTTCACGTTTGATCATCGGCACTGGGAAGTATCGCAGCTACGATCAGATGCGAAGCGCACATGCGGCTTCGGGCGCCGAGATGGTTACGGTTGCAGTGCGGCGCGTGCCACTCGATCGCAGCAGCGAATCGTTTCTGGATCATCTCGATCCTAATTTGCAAATTCTGCCGAACACCGCTGGATGCTATTCAGCAGAAGACGCAATTCGGACTGCGCGACTCGCGCGCGAAGCGTTGCAAACGGATCTCGTGAAGCTCGAAGTCATTGGCGACCAAACAACGCTCTTTCCAGATAACGAACAGACACTCGAAGCAGCGCGCATACTCGTGAAGGAAGGTTTTGTCGTTCTGCCGTACTTCAATGACGATCTGATCATGGCGAAGAAACTGCTCGATGCGGGTTGCGCGGCGATCATGCCGCTGGCCGCGCCGATCGGATCGGGCCTGGGCGTACAGAATCCTGCGAACCTGCGCATCATGCGTGAGCAGTTGCCAGATGCGACGATCATCGTTGATGCGGGAGTCGGAACGGCGAGTGACGCAGCGGTCGCGATGGAATTGGGAGCCGACGCGGTGTTGATGAACACCGCAATTGCCGAAGCCCAGGATCCATCGAAGATGGCAACGGCAATGAAACTCGCGATTCAAGCGGGGCGGCTGGCGTACGTGGCTGGTCGGATGCCGAAGCGTTTGTATGCGAGTGCGTCGAGTCCGTTAGAGGGAGTTGTTAAGTAATTAGGGCTTATCCGTGGTCAGTTTAAATGACCCGAAGAAGCGGTCCACATATCTCGTCTGGTCCACGTCTTTAAAAACGACCGTGGCAGTCTGAAACAGTCGTTTTCCAATCAGAAACAATTGTGACTTGACGTTTGCGGCGGGCGTCTCGCTCGTGAACTCCAGACCAGTATGCCCGTCGAGCGTGATTTCGCGGCTCGAGATGAGAGTCGCTTGCAGGCTTTTATTAAAGCGATCGCGGTTTGCAATGAGGAAGTCGGCGGGCGCCAACTTTATTTGTTCGTAATCGGCGTAGGTAGCGACATAGGTGGCGCGACCGGCGGTGGTCGTAAACGAGTGCATCGTGTACGCCGTCTTCTTATTGATCGCTTCGATCGGCTTGGTTGGAAACAGAATCGAGAAGCCACCACCCTCGGGCGTAAACTCCTCCCAACCCGTTTGGTCGACTTTCGCGGTCTGCGCGACAACGTTCGTCGTCAGCAACAGCATTACGAATAGAAAGACAACTTTATGCATTATCAGCTCCCGATCGTGGCAGGCAATGCCAGCACGACTTTTTCCTGCTCCCGCATGACGCGATCTCCCAACTCAGTGTTGGCGATGGTCGGGTATTGCCGCCCAATTATTTTCAAACAGCCTGCGGCAATCAAGGCGTCGATGTAGAGTTGCAACTCATCGTGCGGCATGTCACGCAACAGGCCGTAGGTTGACAGTTCGTTCAGACGCGACTGCACGATCTGTTTCGCCGCAGATCCGCGCAGTGTTCCTGCTAATAGTTTCTTTCCGAAACGTCCGTTCATTCGCTTCGCACACGCAAGTATCTTGCGCACACACAGCAACTCGTCATCCGTGGGTATTCGCGGTTCTAAATCGGTTTTGAGTGCTTTGTCTCTTTTGACTTCATGCTCGCGCACTTCAGTGGTTGGTAAACAGTTGCCGCAAGTACCGCACCGTTTTGAATGATGACGATCACCAAAGTAGTTCAGTATGTGCGAGCGATAACACTCCTCGGTGTAACAGAACTCAATCAATTCGCGCAGCTTGCGCCTTTCAAGATCCGCCCGTCCTGAAACCTGCCTCGGATCGACACGCAGTTGAGTTGCCGGTGAAGCATCAAGCATCACGATGGTTCGCCCGGGCATTCTCCCCGGCCGTTTACCGTTCGTCGCGCGATTTGCAACGGCAGTCGTGCGCTGGATGTGACCCGCTCTTTCGAGCAGGTAGAGTGCCGACTGAATAGCCATCTCGTTTCGCAAACCGGCAAGATGCGCGATCTCGGAAGTTGAGAGTTCGATCTGTTTCAAGCCCGTGCCCGCAAGCGCGTTATACACGTCCTTGATCAAAGTGAGATCCGGATAAGAGCCTTCGATGAAGAAGTCGTGCGTGTTCTTGTCGGCGTAATTGAAGAGCAAGACGCACGTTGAAGGTAAGCCGTCGCGTCCGGCGCGGCCGATCTCCTGGTAATAAGCTTCGATCGATCCCGGCATTTGGTAATGCGCCACGAAGCGAATGTCGCGCTTGTCGATCCCCATGCCAAAGGCGTTGGTTGCAACAATGATCTGGGTGCGTCCGCTCATGAAGTCTTCCTGCGCCCGGATGCGCACCGCGTCGCTCATGCCCGCGTGATAAGTCGTAACGCGCAGGTTCAGGCGTTTAAGTTCGCGCCCAACCTGTTCGACTGCTTTGCGAGTTGAGGTGTAGACGATGCCCGAACCTTCGTGTGCTTCTGCCAGGCGCTTGATGCGCGTGATCTTCTCGCGCTCTTTCTCGACGTGAACAACTTCGATTCGCAGGTTGGGACGATCGAAACCGCTAATGAAAGTCTGCGGGCGTTGAAGTCCGAGTTGTTGAATGATGTCGGAACGAACGTAGGGTGTGGCGGTGGCCGTAAGCGCGAGCGTGCGGATGTTTCCGAGTGAACGAATGACGTGTCGCAGTCGCAGGTAGTCAGGACGAAAGTCGTGGCCCCAGGTGGAGATGCAGTGTGCTTCGTCAACCGCGAAGAGCGAGATTGGAATTGATTGAAGCGCGGCGTTGAAGCGGCTACTGCGAAAACGTTCGGGTGCGATGTAGACGAGTTTGTGTTCCCGGCGGCGAAGTGACTCGATGCGTGCGCGTTGTTCGGGTTCGGGAATCGAACTGTTGATGAAGGTTGCGGGCAGTCCGCGAGCGCGAAGCGCGTCAACCTGGTCTTTCATCAATGCGATGAGTGGCGACACGACGAGTGTGACGCCTTCGAGAATCATTGCCGGCAATTGATAACAGAGAGACTTGCCGCTGCCCGTCGGCATGACGACCACTACGTCTTTGCCCGCGAGGATCGACTCGATCACTTCACGTTGGCCTTCGCGGAAGTTGTCGAAACCAAAATGCTGGCGCAGCGGCGTGATCGCGTCTGTGAGAGAGTCCATGAAGAAACTTAAAAATGTCGAAGCCGGCGGTTAACTCGGCGCATATGTTAACAGGTGACACAAGGTTGCGGGGATTTGGATTTGCAGTGGTGAAGTCGGCGTTATTGTTTTGTGTATCGGTGCAGCCGTTTGACTTACGCAAGACGGAGGTTGTGTTGCTCGCTGCGGGTGCGGGTGCAGCGCCTTTGAAGCAAGTGGCTGTTATGCCGTAGCCGACGAGATCGACGATGTTTGGATCGTTGGGGCAGGAGCCGGCGAGTGCGGTTGTTGTTTTTACTAGTGCGACTTTGCCTGCGGTAGCGGCCATGGCGATCGTGCCGGATGCGTCTGGTTGGGGTAAGGAGATGCCGTTGGCGCCGCCGGATGCTTGTTGGACCAGGTAGTACTGGCCTGGGGCGAGTGTGATTGGGGTTAGGGGTGTGACTGACCATGTGGTGGCGGTGGCGCTGGCGTATTGGATCGACCAGCCGGCGAGGTTTGTAGGTGAGTGGCTGTTGTTGAAGAGTTCGATGAAGTCGTTGCGGTAGGGGGCGTTGGTGTTGCCGCCTCCGCCGAAGAGCTGTGTTATGACGATTGTTTGGGGCGCCGCTGTTGGCGTGGGGAGCGGCGTTGGCGTTGGGATTGGAGTCGCAGTTGGAGAGGGCGAGGGGGACGGGATTGGTGTTGGTGTGGGCGAAGGGATGGGAGTTGGGGTGGGGGTGGGATTCGAAACACGGATAAACGCGGAGCCGTCGAGATGGGTGCCGGGGCTGAAGAGACGACCTTCGCTGCCGGATGCGGTTGAGTGAGGGACAAAGGCGCCGGTGATGTCGGGGGAGCGGGTGAGTGATTGGTTTTGATCGGCTCGAAGACTTAATGACGAACCGTAAGCGACCGATGTCACAATCTCCCCGGCTGTATTTCTCAGAGTTATGACGCCTCCCGAATTCACGAGCGACAGTCCACCACTTGAAGCCTTCACAACTAGCGACCCGCCAAAGATCGGATTAGCGGCATTAGGTGAACCGCCGCCGAAGACCACGATCGCAGTGCCGGCGAAGAGGATCGTGCCGGTCGCAAAACGATGCCTCGGTATGTCGTTCGAAGCGGTGAGTGCGCGAGTCTGGAGCTGATATCCGCTGAGATCGAGATCGTGCGGGGTCGAGTTGACGAGTTCGATGAATTCATCCGCAGCTGTGTCGCGCACGCCGTCGTGATTTGCATCACCGGCAAGCCCGTCAGCAGGATCCGCGAGGAACTCGTTGATTACAATGTCACGCAAAGAGCTTCCGCCGATCGTGATCGTAGTCGAGTTGCTCTGAACACCATCAGCCGTAACTGCGAGCGTGCTCACTCCCGCGCCGCGCAACTCCGCCGGTATCAGCACATGAATCTCATCAAGCCCCAGTAAGCCGCTGTGTGCGACTGTTTCTACCTTGACCGGTTGTCCGTTAATCGCAACAGAGACGTCGTGGGCGTGCGAGATGCCGGTTGCGAAGATCGAGAGACGCGTTCGCCCAACTGTCGGATCAAAAGGCGCCGCGACTTGCGTATCGGAATTAAGCGCGATTGCTTCACCGCGCCCATCTCCATTAACCGTGAACACTCCGGGCGCAGCCGGCGAAATCATCGCTTCGGCCTTCGAGGAAAAGCCATCCGCATTTGTAACAACAAACTCCGCTGGTCCATCCGCCAAACCATCCGGCACTACAAAGACGACTTCATCAGGCGAAGCGTAAACAATCGGTGCCGGCCTGCCTTTCACCTTCACATTCGTCCCTGCGAGTACAAAAGCCAAATCCGTGGAAATCGCTCTTTCTGTACGAAACGCCAGCAAACTTCCACTAACAACCGCAATGCTCCCAGGGGCAACACTCCCAGGCTCGAACGTCGCCGCATTCAAAACAGTCGCTGTTCCAAATGGCGGCCGCGGCAAAACAGACGCGACATAGATCTCGCTGTTGTTGTCAAAATCTTCGGCGACTGGCCCAGACAGCACGCGCGGAAAGCTGAATGCCACCCGACTCCCGTCAAGATTCAGCGACGACACAACCTCTGCCGTCGCGCTCGGCGGCGCGTTCGTTACCTGCTGCGTCTGACCACTTGGAACGTCATACACATACAGTTCGACACTTCCGTCGCTCGTATTCGTCACTCGTCGCCTCGTCGCAAACGCAACGCGCTTCCCATCGCCACTGATCGTTGGTTGAAGATTGACGTCAACGGATCGCGATCCGAGTTGCGTGATCTGCCGAGCCTGGCCGTCGCGGTCGTCGAACAGAAAAACCTGGCTCTGGTTTTCGGCGGTTTCTGCTGAATACACGAGCCGCGTTCCGTCGTTACTCACCCCACGCCCGAGGCCAATCGCTAACTTCGGAACGTTAGCGGCGACAATCCGTGTTTGCCTCGTCTTCAACTCAAGCAGGACCAGATCATCGGCTCGTTGAAAATAGACGCAAGATCCGTCGCCGCTGATTTTTGGACTGAACGCGCCTTCAGCTAACTGCGTAAGGTTGTTGTTGCGCGTGTCAAACAGGAGGAGATTTCCCCTCGACGTAAACGCGATCAAACTTCCGTCGGCTGTCATCGAAGGCTGCGAATTTCCGTCCTCCAGCCGCGTTACGCTCGAGTTCGGAAGCGTACCGGTGATCTGCTTCAAACCCGAGCCGGATATCAGAAAGATCTCAGAATTGCGATCAGCGTTCTTTCCAACCAGATCCTCAGTTGACGCAAACGTAACCGCGCTCCCGTCGCGCGAGATCGCCGGCGCGATAATTCGCGTCGCCCCGATATCAACAAACGTCGGCGGATCGCCGCCCACATCCGCACGCATCGCATGAAACGAATCGTTCAACCCGGCCGCGAAGAAGTTTGCCGACGACTCAAAGACCACGGTGCGCCCATCGTCGCTCAGCGACGGATTCAAGTTTACGGCTTGCTCGAGTGTCTTCGTCAGACGCACCACGTTTGAATTCGAACTGGCCCGGTGCGGAATCAGCGTCAGAACCGCAAACAGAAATACCGAAACCGTGAGAAAACATGTTGTTCGTCGGCCCACAGCCCGGGCACGAGAACGCAGCGTCGGTCGATGCACACTCTGCCGAGCCACAGTCAACGAACGGAGATTAAGTCCAGGGGTCGTGAGGAAACGGAGTTTCAGTCGAAGCATTGTGAGGCTGCTCCTTAGTTAAATTTAGCGGCGGATTCTACACGCCGAAAAGAAAACTGTCCACTGTGATATTTTAAGCGGCCATGAAAATCCTCGTCAGCGGTTCTCACGGCATGGTCGGCAGCGCGCTCCTCAAATCGCTAACCGCAGATGGACACGAAGTCGTCCGACTCGTGCGCGGCGGACGTGCGTTTGGTTCGCCACAGATCGAATGGGACCTGACTCGCGGCCTCATAGACCAACAACAGCTCGAAGGCATGGATGCGGTAATTCATCTGGCCGGCGAGAGCATCGCCTCAGGCCGCTGGACTGAATTAAAGAAACACGCGATTCGCGAGAGCCGTGTTTACAGCACAACCTTCCTCAGCGAAACACTCGCGGAACTGTCGCGTCCTCCATCAGTTCTTTTGTGTGCTTCCGCAATCGGGTATTACGGCGATCGCGGTGATGAACTATTGACCGAAACAAGCGCGCCGGGAAACGACTTCCTCGCCTCGGTGTGCGTTGATTGGGAAGAGGCGACTCGTCCCGCGAGGGAGAAGGGAATCAGAACAGTCAACACACGTTTCGGCATCATTCTCGACCGTGAAGGCGGCGCACTGGCGAAGATGTTATTCCCGTTTCGCATGGGAATCGGCGGGAGAATTGGCGACGGCCGCCAATGGATGAGCTGGATCACGCTCGAAGATGTCGTTAGCGCACTAAAGTTTGTGCTCGTGGACCACGCAGAGAGTGGTCCGGTGAATTTTGTCGCGCCAAACCCGGTGACGAATGCTGAGTTCACAAAGACATTAGGGCGCGTGCTCTCGCGTCCTACGTTCCTTCCGATTCCTGCGTTTGGAGCGCGTTTGGCTTTCGGCGAAATGGCCGACGCACTGTTGCTTTCGAGCCAGCGCGTCGCGTCGACCGTACTTGAAGACAAAGGCTTTCCGTTTTACTGGCCGACACTGGAGCCCGCTTTGAGACACCTGTTGCAAGAGAGGTGAACCACAGATGATACGGATCTTAGTTATCGCACTACTTGTGCTGGCGCTTTTTCCGCAACTGCAAAGCTCGACTGTGGACTTGATTCTCTACAACGGTGTCATCTGGACTGTTGACGACGCGAATCCGACTGCTGAAGCGGTCGCAATCCAGGGCTCAAAAATCATCTTCGTTGGCGCAAGCGATGCAGCACTCAAACGACGTGGACCTAAAACTCGCGTCATAGATCTAAAGGACCTGTTCGTAGTTCCGGGGTTCAATGACAATCACGTTCATTTCGCTTCAGCCGCGCAGTTTCTTGAATTCAACATCATGCGTGTCACAACGCAGGATCAGTTTGTCGATCGTGTGAAAGATGTCATCTCCCGACTACCAAAGGGCGAATGGATCGTCGGCGGCTACTGGGGCGCGTATGACGAATGGACCGCAGGCAGCGCCGGTAATCAAAAACGCGAACCGTTCGCACCGGACATCAATCTGGTCAATGCACTAACGAACGACTATCCGATGTTCATTCGGAAGTTTGACGACAGCCAGTTCGCTGCAAACCATGCTGCGATGCGCGCTGTGAAACTCGATCCGAATAATCCACAAGCCGGGGAGGTCGAGTTTCTGAAAGACAGTCAGGGACGATTCAACGGGCACATGCGCGGCAAAGGTGTGTTGCGTCTATTCAACGCGGTAGTGCCGCGGAATTTCTCCCGCGAACGCCGAGTGCAACAGACGAAAAACGCGCTCGCCGAGATTCGCAAATATGGCGTCACAAACGTCAGCGACATGTCCGACGATCTGCAACTGGAGATCTACCGCGAGCTGCATCAGAAAGGTGAACTCACAGTACGCATACATTTCCGTCCCGGCCTGGACCGTTGGAAAGAGATGGCCGACAAAGGCATTCGCGTGGGTTCAGGTGACGACTGGATTCGGCTCGGCGCGCTCAAGGGCCACATCGACGGCATCATGGGGACGAGCACCGCACGCTTCTTCGCGCCCTACTCGAACGATCCCCAAAACCGTGGGCGGTGGCGGCCGTTGATGGTCAACGAAAAGGGCGAGTTTGTTGAAGGAAAGTTTCTCGGTTACATGCTCAACGCCGATCGCGCTGGACTACAAATAACGGTGCACGCCATCGGCGACGAAGCTAATAACGTTCTTCTCAATTACCTCGAAGAACTCAACAAGCAGAACGGGAAACGTGACCGGCGCTTCCGGCTGGTCCATGCGCAAGTGGTCGCGCCGCAGGATTTCAAACGTTTGGGCCAACTCGGCGTCGTCGCTGAAGTGCAGCCGTATCACCTAAGCGACGACATGCGCTGGATGGAAGAACGCATTGGTGCGGAACGCTCAAAAGGCGCTTACGCGTTCAAGAGTATTCAAGCGAATGGAGCCGTGTTGTGTTTCGGCACTGACTGGCCCGGCACTTCGGCTTCCGAATATCCAATTAATCCAATGCTCGGGCTATACGCCGCCGTGACGCGTCAAACCGTCACCGGCCAACCCATAGGAGGCTGGTTTCCCAACGAGCGAATCACAATCGCCGAAGCGATCAAGGCCTACACTTACAACACCGCGTATGCGGATTTTGAAGAGAAGAGCAAAGGATCGATTGAGGTGGGTAAGGTCGCGGATCTCACCGTACTCTCGAAGAACTTACTAAAGGTGGAACCGAAAGAGTTTCTGACAACGAAGGTCGTCTACACGATCGTTGATGGCAAGATCGTTTACGAAGCCACGGATTAATCCGCCGGCGAAGCAAGGACGTCGAACACTTCCAACGCATACTTCACATTGCCAAACGGCGCTGACACTTGCACGCCCTGAATCTCGTCGCGTACTTCAAGCAGCGACTCGCGCGCGATCTTCAAACCTTCTTCACGTCCTGCTTCTTTGCTGAGGGCCGACGCGTTGCGCATGCGGTCCATGATCGCAGGCGTCACACGCACGCCAGGAACCTCGTTGTGCAAAAACTCCGCATTGCGATACGACACCAACGGCCAGATGCCTGCAATCACCGGAATCCGCACGTGCTGAATTCGCTTTAGAAAATCGCGTAACTGATCGGTGTCAAAAACTGGCTGCGTGATCGCGTACTGCGCCCCGGCTTCGACTTTCCACTCAAAGCGCTTGATCTCTTCGTCGAGATTGATCGCGCCTGGATTGACACCCACGCCGATACAGAACGCGGTCGGCTCGCCGATCGGGTTGTTTCCAATATCGAGACCGTGGTTCAGCTTGTTGACCATGTTTGTCAAGCCGATCGAGTCGATGTCGAAAACTGCGGTCGCATCCGGGTATGGGCCCATCTTCGGTGGATCGCCGGTGATCACGAGGATGTTGCGCAGTCCCAGTGCCGCGGCGCCCAGCAGGTCCGACATCATTCCCAACAGGTTTCGATCGCGACAGCAGTAGTGCAGCACCGTCTCGATGCCGATCTGTTGTTCGACAAGAACGGCGGTCGCGAGAGCGCTCATGCGCGATTGCGCGCGCGCGCCGTCGGGAATGTTCACTCCATCGACACCCGCATCTTTCAACAAACGAATCGAGTCGAGTGTCTTTTGCGCATCAACACCTTTTGGCGGCAGCACTTCAACGGATGTAACAAACTCGCCGCTCGCGATCTTTCGTCCCCACTTTGATCGTTCTTCCGGAGGAACAACGTTGACATCCGGCGCCGTGATTTCGACCGTCGTTGCAGGAGCGCTCGTAAACACCGTGCGTTGCGCGCGCGGAGACGCGGCGCGAACTGAATCGGAAATCAACTTGATATGCGCCGGCGTGGTGCCGCAACAGCCGCCGATGAACTTCGCGCCCGATTGAATAAATCGTTTGGCAAACTTAGACATGTACTCGGGCGAGCACATGTAAAACTGCCGTCCCTGCACGTCGCGCGGCAATCCCGCGTTTGGCTGCGCGGACAGCTTCTTCTTGGTGACTGCGCGCATCTTGTCCAACGCATTGAGGATGATTGCCGGTCCGACGCCGCAATTCAGACCGATGACGTCGGCGCCCCATTCGTCCAGCCGCTCGGTGAATAGTTCCGGCGTCGTGCCGAACAGGGTGTTGCCGTCTGTCATGATCGTCATCTGCGCGACGATCGGGAGATCGCAGAGTTCGCGTACTGCCGCGATAGCCTGGCGGATCTCTGAAACGTCGGAAAACGTTTCGAGACAGAAGAGATCGACGCCGCCTTCGAGCAGCGCGGCAACTTGCGTCTTGAACAGCTCCTTCGCTTCTTCAAACGAGGTTGGTCCATACGGCTCGATGCGCAAGCCGAGTGGTCCTACGGCGCCGGCGACGTACGCGCGATCGCGCGCGGCTTCACGCGCAACCCTCGCGGCGTTCACGTTGATCTCGTGGAGATTGCCTTCGAGTCCGTATTGTTGAAGCTTGTGGGCGGTGGCGCCGAACGTGTTTGTCTCGATGATATCGGCGCCGGCGCGAATGTATTCCGAGTGAATCTCACGCACGAGATCAGGGTTGCTGAGATTCAACTCGTCGTAGCAACGGTTAATGTAGACGCCCTTTGCGTAGAGCATCGTACCCATTGCGCCGTCGACCACGTGGATTCGGTCAGTCTCGAGAAGTTCGCGAAATGGTTGCATATAATCGCCGATTGCCAATTGTCGATTGCCGATTTTGGAAACTGTCGCCGGTTCTCGAAAGCGAAGCCTTGCAGTGCCAATTGGCAATCGGAAATTGACAATCGACAACGAAAAAGCCCCGCGCTAAACAACGGGACTTCAAAAGTCGTTTTGAAGTTTTTCGGGCTCGCCACTAATCCATCCGAGGAACCCGAGCTGTTTAGCTGGTTATTTTACGTGGCCGCAAGTCGCCTTAACTCACCACGCTTTTCATCGTGCTTATACGCCTCACTTTGCGAGGCTGTCAAGCAGCGACTCTTCCGCAGTGTCGCTCAGAAGGTGTTCGGTTTTCTCTGTCATGCTGACTTTAAGGGTTCAAATCGACCGATGCGGCGATTCGTTTAAGTACAACATTTTGAAGAACTTAGCAGCGAAAAAAGCGTAAAAAAAGAGGCAACGGATCATCCGTATGGCCCATCAGAGTCGCGGTCGTTCGTTACGGCTCTGCTGTAGGAAGTCCTTAATTAATTCAACAAGTGCAGTCCCGAGAGAGTCTGCCGCTGAAGTGTAAGACTCGGATGTGCCTTTATGCTTAACGAAACCCTGGAGATTGTTCAGAATGAAGTTTCCCCGCAAGTTACCCCACTTCCGCTCGTTGAAGTTCGCACCCGTCGTACTCTTTTCCCTTTTCATCTTTTCAAACGTCACCGGCATCCTGTTTAGTCGCGTGCTGGCGCCCGTGGCCGTTGCCAATTCGAATGTGTCGGCGATACCGGGGGACATACCGACCTCCGGCGATGAAAAGTTGGACCGCATTATTTACGACGTGGGCCAACGCGAGGGAGTCGATCCGCGATTCATTCACGCGGTCATCTGGCAGGAATCGAAGTACGCTCCGGCCGCACGTTCGCATGCGGGCGCGCAGGGGCTGATGCAGTTGATGCCGGCGACTGCGAAGCGGTTCGGCTGTGACGATCCAAACGATCCGCAGGAGAACATTGAAGCGGGCACGAAGTATTTGCGTTGGTTGTTGAAACGATTTTCAGGAAATGTCGAGCTCGCGCTCGCCGGCTACAATGCCGGTGAAGGTGCGGTCGATAAATACAATGGCATTCCGCCGTACAATGAAACCCAAAACTACGTAAAGATCATCTCCAAGCGTTACGGTAAAATCTACCACCCCGTCGCGGCGCCCACCACACCGGTCGAAACAGTTACGTTGGCCGCCACCGAATAGCACTCCACTTTGAAATCCGTGTTATCCGTGGCGCTTGACCACGGATAACACAGATGCTTGAATGGCCGCGTCTTCCGTTCTAAGAGAAAAGCCTTAAACCCTAAACAGAGGAACTCTTATGAGCACAGCGCACGACGCGCCTGTAGATACTCTATCTGCAAGAGATCGTAGTTTCTTTGGACATCCCGCCGGTCTTTCAACGCTCTTCTTTACAGAAATGTGGGAGCGCTTCTCGTACTACGGCATGCGGGCAATACTGACCCTCTACATGACGAAGACGTTTGCCGAAGGCGGGCTCGGCTTCGACGAAAAATATGCGGGTATCATCTACGCTACCTACGTCTCATCCGTTTGGTACTTACCGTTGCCGGGAGGCTGGATCGCGGACCGAATACTGGGCGCGCGACGCGCAGTGCTCATCGGCGCAATCATCATCGCTTGTGGCCACTATTCGATGGCCATCAACTCGCAAGCCACTTTCTTTGCCGGCCTGATTCTGATTGCGTGCGGCACGGGCTTGTTGAAGCCCAACATCAGTGCGATGGTGGGCCAACTGTACTCGGACGAAGACAAGCGGCGCGATGCGGGTTTCTCGATCTTCTACATGGGCATTAACCTCGGAGCGTTTCTGTC
>DASZDV010000041.1:0-3846 GCA_035941575.1 Pyrinomonadaceae bacterium | reverse complement strand
CCAAACGCGCCTATCTGCCGCGCGAGGTTTTGCAGGTTGTTGGCCAGCAGGAAGTTGGGGTTGACGACGGAAACAATGACGCAGAGAACGATCAGGAGAATGAAGATGCCAAGCTCTTTTTTCATAAGATGATCCTTTGCCACAAAGAGGCACAAAAGGCACAAACCAGACGAGAATAGTGATCAGGTTAAAAGCCCTATCTTGTGCTTCTTGTGCCTCTTTGTGGCTTAACCTTCAGTGCCGGTCGCCAATCGCATTACAGCTTCTTCGCTAAACTGGGCGCGGTTGAGTATTCCGGTTAACCGCCCTTCGTGCATCACCGCAATGCGATCGCTGATTCCGAGCACTTCTTCCATCTCACTGCTGATGACGATCACCGAGACGCCCTTCAGTGCCAGGTTGCGAATGAGTTCGTAAATCTCTGCTTTGGCGCCCACGTCGATGCCGCGCGTCGGCTCGTCGAAGATCAACACGCGCGGACTAAACGTAAGCCACTTCGCCAGCACGACCTTTTGCTGGTTGCCACCGCTCAGGTTCGCCGCACGCATTTCGGGCGTCGGAGTCTTGATGTTGATTGCTTTAATTGCTTCAGCGGCGGCTTTCGATTCCTTTGCGCGATTGATGATCTTTGCGGAAGAGTAACTGTCGAGGTTCGGCAATGAGATATTTTCGCGAACGTTGAAATCGACGATCAAACCGCTCAGCCGCCGATCTTCCGGAACGAGATAGATTCCGTGACTGATCGCATCCTGCGGTTCAGTGATGCGCAAGTTCTGTCCATCAAGCGCCACTTCCGTTTCCAGTGCCTCTTCGACACCGAAGATCGCACGCGCAACTTCCGAACGCCCCGCACCGACCAATCCGGCGAAACCGAGTACTTCGCCGGGAGCGACAGTGAATGTGATCGTGTGGTGCGGATAACGCAGCGTGCGAAGACGCCGAACGACGAAACCGTCGCTGTTCGTCCTGGTCCCTGACCCATTGCCCGCGGCGCCTTTAAAGAAGTCTTTCAAATCGCGTCCGACCATCATGCGCACCATGCGTTCGTGACTGATCTCACTTCGTTCAAGCATTCCCGCGTTTTTTCCGTCGCGCAGCACCACCGCGCGATCCGCGATCTCCTCCACTTCATGCATGCGGTGCGAAATGTAGATGATGCTGACGTTCTCCGCTTTGAGATCTTTAACGAGTTCCAGCAACCGGCGCGTCTCGGTCAACGTCAAGCTCGACGTAGGCTCGTCCATGATGATGAGCCGAGCGCCGGCGCCGAGTGCACGGGCAATCTCGACAAGTTGCTGTTGGGCAAGTGAGAGTTGGGCCAACGGTGTGCGGCTTGAAAGATCGAGACCGAGTTTGCGTAAGAGCGCGTCGGCTTCACGGTAGATACGTTTCCGGTCGATCAGTTTGAGGAAACCGGCTTTTGTGGGTTCGCGGCGAAGGAAGATGTTAGCGGCGATGTCGAGGTTATCGAGAACGCTCAGTTCCTGGTGAATGAACTCGATGCCGTACGCGCTTGCTTCGCGTGGTGAGTTAATCTCGACCGGTGCGCCGTTGATTTTGATGGTTCCCCCGTCTCGTGCGGTTACGCCACCGAGGATCTTCATCAACGTGGATTTGCCGGCGCCGTTCTCGCCGATCAACGCCACGATCTCACCGGCGCCGGCGCTCAGGCTGACGTTGTCGAGCGCGACGACGCCAGGGAATCGCTTACTCACGGCCGTCATTTCGAGGATGGGACCGTTCACTGTCACCTCTTTTGGCCGCCACGGATAAACGCGGATGACACAGAGTGAGAAAAACTCTGTGTTCACCTGTGTAAATCTGTGGCCGATCTTACCCGCGGCCGCGGAGCTGGTTTATTTTCTTCTGAAACTCCACAACGTCTGCTTTCTTCACGGCGATGGTCGGCACGAAGATCTGCTTGCTTGCCGGAATGACTGACTTGTCGCCGTTCAGATACTTCGCCATCAACTCCATCGAACGATAGCCAAACTCAAACGGTTGTTGTACGACTGTCGCGTAGATCGCACCTTCCTTGATGCCTTCAAGTGTCGGATCCTCTTCGTCGAACGCGATGATCTTCACCTTGTCGACTTTGTTTGCTTCCTTGACGGCGTTGAGAATTGCCGGACCGTTGTACGACCACAGACCAACCATACCCGCGATGTCGGGATTGTTTACGAGCGTGTCTGCCGCATTTGATTTCGCGCGAACGCGGTCAGTGTTGTCGGTGCGCACGTCGATGATCGATACATTCGAACCGTTGAGAGCTTCTTTCAGTCCCTGATAACGTTGCTGCGCATTGGCTGCATCGAGCACGCCGACGAAGACCATGATCTTCCCGCCTTGCGGCAACGCCTCTTTTACCAACTCGCCCGCTTGTCGTCCCGCGGCAACGTTGTCGGTGCCGATGTAACAGACGCGGTTGCTGTTTGGCGCATCGCTGTCCTGCGTCACGACGAGCGCCTGGCTCGCGGCGCGATTGAGCATCTGTGTTTGATTGACAGGATCGACCGGACTGATCGCGATGCCGTGGATACCTTTCGACAGCAGATCGTCAATCACACGTTGCTGTTCCGCGGCGGTACCGTCGGAGGGAATCCTGAACTCGACTTCAATGCTTGGGATTTCCTTGGCTGCTTTCTCGGTTCCTTTGCGCGCGATGGTCCAAAAATCAGACGCGTTGTTCGTGACGAAGGCGAGCTTGTGTTTCTCTGATGTGCCTCCCGGCGCACTGCTGTTGGTTGGGCCTGCTTTCTGACAGCCGGCCAGCAATGACGTGAACACGAGTAGACACACGATTAAGCGGATGGAGTTTTCTGGTCGCATTTGGTCCCTCAAGTAGTGAATATTGAACGCAATGCCGGGTAGAGTGCTACATACTTTTTGTATTGTCGATGAAAAACTTCGACGGCGTCCGGATCTGGCTGCACGCGTGTGCGCGTTTTAATTACTTCATCGCACGCCGTCTCAACAGAAGACCACGCGCCCGCGGCGACTCCGGCGAGTAAGGCCACGCCGTAAGCTGCGCCTTCTTCGGCTGCGACAGTTTCAACGTCGTGTCCATAAACGTCAGCCTGGATCTGCCGCCACAACGCTGAACGGGCACCGCCGCCGCCGCCGAGACGAATCGTCTCGCACGGAACGTTCAACTCTTTCAAGATCTCGAACGAATCTTTAAGACTGAAAGCGACTCCTTCGAGGATTGCGCGAATGACGTGCGCTCGTGTGTGGCTCGCAGTCAACCCAACCAAAGCCGCGCGTGCATGCGCGTCCAGATGCGGCGTTCGTTCGCCCATCAAATATGGCGCCCAAAGTAAGCCATCCGCTCCTGCCGGAACTCGCGCTGCTTCCGCTGTCAAACTGTCGTATGGATCGCCGTTAGCAAAGTCAGTAGATGTTACGCCGAATTGATCCCGGAACCAACGCAAGCTAAGACCCGCGCCCTGCGTTACGCCCATCACATGCCAGCGATCGGGAATGGCATGACAGAAAGTATGGACGCGACCTTTAGGATCGAGCGCGGGCGTGTTGGTGGCGGCGAAGACAACGCCGGACGTTCCTATGGTCGCGCTGATCATTCCTGGTCTAACAATCCCCAAACCAACGGCGCCTGCGGCTTGATCGCCTGCACCCGCAACGACGGGCGTGCCGGCACGCAGACCTGTCATCTCGGCGGCCGCTGCCGAAACAGCGCCGGTGATCTCCTGACATTCAAAGACACGCGGCAGAATGTTTACGTCAAGTTCTACTGCGTCCAGCATCTCTTTGGACCACTCACGTGCGGCGACGTTGAGCAGTAGTGTTCCGGAAGCGTCGGCAACGTCCGTCGCTTTCTCGCCTGTT
>DASZDV010000040.1:0-1998 GCA_035941575.1 Pyrinomonadaceae bacterium | reverse complement strand
AACCCCTTGCTGAATCAATTAAGTTGGAGGAAGTAGAAGTATGAAAAGAAACTTATTGGCGGTAGTTAACGCAATCATCATCACGGTTGTCGTTGTTCTCTCGATGACATCGAGTGTCGCGGCGCAAGGAAGAGGGCGCGGCGGCGGTGTCGGGGGCGGCAGAGGATCCGGCGGCGGGCAGCCAACTGGCGTGGGAGTCGAGCGCGGTCTGGGACGATCGTCCGACGCTTCTGTGGGCCGCTCCGACGTTGGCCGCGGAAACGCATCAGACAGATCAAATGGCCGATCTGACGCCGGATTGGAAAGGGCGCGTCTCGCTAGCGACAATCTGCGAGGAGCCGATCGTGACTTGCGCTCTCATCCCGGTCTGGCGCGCGATCTTCACGTCAACGCAAACGATCTGCGAGAAGATTATCGGGCAGCACTCGCCGTCAACCCGGACCTGAGATTCGGTGAGTTTGTGGCTGCTACGCGATTGGCTCACAATCTGGGTAACAGAAATCCAGCCATTACGCGCAGTGCGATTCTAGCGGGATTAGCCAATGGCGACAGCCTGGGAAGGACTTTGCGAAACCTGGGACTCGGTAAAGAACAAGCAAACGATGCTATCAGACGGGCCGATCGGCAAGTTAAAGAAAGCAAACGTCGAAACTAAAAGGTTCAGTTTGATGTGGCACGCGCATCCTGCGCGTGATTTCACAGGCGGGACGCCCGTGCCACCCTCTCAAACGTGCACCGCTACGAACTAGAACCAGGATCAGAATGGATGGAAGAGCGTGTTGCGGCGTAGCGGCACGCTCTTTTTATTGAAAGGATTCCAAATCGCCGATTGACTTTCGTTACGAACTGGCATAGAAAACCTCACACAGTTTCGCCTTCCCAAAAAATTGAATTGAAGCGAGGTAGCACTTATGAAGCAGGCTATCAGTATCAACGTTAACGGCGTCGATCACTCCGCTGAAGTCGAGCCGCGGCTGTTGCTGGTTCATTACTTGCGCGACGTACTCGGGCTTACCGGCACGCATGTGGGTTGTGAGACATCGATCTGCGGAGCCTGCACCGTGCTGCTCGATGGGCAAGCAGTGAAATCCTGCACGATGCTGGCCGTGCAAGCCGACGGCGCGAACCTGACGACGATTGAAGGTCTCGCTACCAACGGAAATCTGCATCCGGTGCAGGAAGGTTTCTGGGAGCGGCACGGTTTGCAATGCGGCTATTGCACCCCGGGCATGATCATCGCGGCAACTCAACTGATCGATCGCAATCCGAATCCCTCGCACGATGAGATCAGGCACGGACTGGAAGGCAACTTGTGTCGTTGCACCGGGTACCAGCATATCGTTGAAGCTGTCGAATACGCTGCCAAGAAAGCTGCGGGTAGGTAGTGAATGAAGAAGAGCTAAATAACGAGGACGAGTCGGAAAGCTACGGCTGGCCGTTCGTTTCGAGAACTTTCATTATCGTGCTGTGGATGGCCCTCGCAATTCTTATTGGTAGCGTAATTTTAACCGCTCTCTCGCAATTTCTGCCTCAATGATGAGGAGGAAGAAACCGTTATGGCCAAGTACGTTGGACAGAGAATCAAACGCACTGAAGACCCGCGCCTAATCAAAGGGCTCGCGCATTACGTTGACGACATTCGGTTGCCGGACACGCTGCACGTCGCGTTCGTGCGCTCGCTGTACGCGCACGCGCGCATCACGGGCGTGGATACAACTGAAGCGTTAAAGTCTCCCGGCGTTGTCGCGGTTTACACCGGCAAAGACATCGCAGAAAAAGTTGGTCCGGTTCCCTGCGCGAGCGCCCTTCCCGATCTAAAAGTTCCAGACTATCGCGTCCTCGCGACGGACAAAGCCTTGTTCGTCGGTCATCCGATTGCGGCGATCGTGGCGACCGACAAGTACGTGGCGCGGGACGCGGTCGATCTAGTTGCCGTCGATTACGAAGAGCTTCCGGCGGTCGTCGACGTCGAGACCGCCGCTGAGAACGCGACGGTAA
>DASZDV010000039.1:0-4209 GCA_035941575.1 Pyrinomonadaceae bacterium | reverse complement strand
CGGCATCTTTCGCGCACCCGGACAGATCGCTGAACAGCTTCCACATCCGTGGCTCTTTCTCGGCGTGTGGGTGCTCGGCGGAGTCTACGCGTTGCTCGGCGCGATCTCACTCGCCGAGCTCGGCACGATGATCCCGCGTTCGGGCGGGCAGTATGTCTTCTCGCGTTATGCACTCGGCGAATACGCCGGTTTCATTGTTGGTTGGAGCGACTGGATCTCTTCGTGTGGCTCAACTGCTGCGGTCGCACTCGTGGTCGGCACGTTTTCCGGCGCTTTGTTTCCGGTGCTAAATGGAAAAGGCCCGGCGGTCGCAGCGACCGTGGCGATTGTGTTTGCCGTGTTGCAGTGGCGTGGAATTGTTTGGGGCAGCACGATTCAAAACTTCACCAGTCTGCTCAAAGCACTCGCATTCTTCGTCTTGATCGCGGCAGCTTTCGCCCTCGGTGGCAATGGCGCACTGACAACTTCTCAAACTTACTCGACCTCGGCCGTGACGATGGTCGCGATCGTCACCTCACTCCAGGCCGCGATCTACACGTACGACGGGTGGAGCGGCGTAATCTATTTTTCTGAGGAAGTTCAACATCCCGGCCGCGACATTCCGCGCGCGTTGCTCGGTGGCGTGTTGACGATAGCGGCGATCTATCTGCTCGTGAACGTCGCGTTGCTTTACGTCTTGCCGATTTCGGCGATCAAGGGTCAGGAGTTCGCGGCAGGCGAAGCAGCAACTGCGATCTTTGGCCGCTATGGCGACACGGTTTTCCGTTGTCTCACGATCGTGTCGATGCTCAGCGGCATCAACGCGCTGCATTTGATGGCCACGCGTGTGATCTTCGCGATGAGTCGTGATGGTCTGTTCACTGAAAGAGCTGCGGTGGTGAACGTTGGCGGCACGCCCACGGTGTCCCTTTTCTTGAGCGCTTCGGTCGCGCTCCTCTTCATTCTTTTCGGCCAGACTTTCGATAAGGTCATCACCGTACTCGCGTTTTTCTTTGTGGCCAATTACATCCTCTCGTTCGTTTCGCTGTTTGTTTTACGATGGCGCGAACCAGACAAGCCGCGCCCGTATCGCGCGTGGGGTTATCCGGTTACGCCGGCGCTGGCTTTGCTTGGCTCCTTGTTGTTTCTTGCCGGCGCGGTCTACGCCGATCGAACGAACAGTTTGTATGCGCTGTTGCTTTTGGCGGCGAGTTATCCGGTGTTTCGGTTGGTGAAGTTAGTGAAGTAGGTCGTGCTCTTCGCTGGGACCGTGGTTATCGACTTCGAGCGTTCGAATAGTCGACTCGATCTTGTGAAATTTAAAGCAGCTCGCAATACGCGCACCAATCTCATCTTCATTTCCCTCAACCAAAGCCAGAATACTTGGACCAGCGCCGCTGAGTGCGACGCCTAACAACCCAGGCATGCGCGGCAATGCCAGCGCTTCTGCCAACCCCGGCACCAACGATTCGCGTTGCGGCTGATGCAACTGGTCACACATCGCCTCCCAGAACAGATCGTATTTCTTCTGCGCGACAGCGGCCGTAAACAGCGCGGTTCTTTGCAGGTTGTGAACAGCGTTGGCGCGGATGACCGTACGTGGAAGAGCCGCGCGTGCAACGTGTGTGGGAAGTTGCGAATGCGGCGAAACAACTACGACGCGAACATCTGAAGGCCAGTCAAACCTCGCCGCAAGCACGGTTCGATCTCTTCGCACGCAACTGATCACAAAACCGCCGCAAAGCGAGGCTGCAACATTGTCCGGATGCCCTTCAAACTCTGTCGCGTAATTCAGAACGGTTTGGTCCGACAACTCATGACCGGTAATCAGCCCGCATAGTTTGATACCCGCAACGATCGCAGCGGCACTGCTGCCTAGACCACTCGCGAGAGGGATTTCGTTGTGGGCTTCAAGTTCGACGGGCGGCAGCGAGAGTCCTTCGCGACGCGCGGTGAACGTCATCGCGCGATAGATCAGGTTCGAAGCGTTGCGTGGCAGAACTTCATTCTCTTTCGAACCGGTAGTTGTGACGCGGCACAGTTCGGGTCCAGCGACCGCCTTGGCTCGAACTGTGAGATAGAGTTGTAGAGCAAGGCCAAAGCAGTCGAAGCCTGGTCCAAGGTTTGACGTCGAACCTGGGACACGAACTTTCGCCATTACGAGAGACCTTTTAACACGGACTCGATCGCACAGGGTCGCGCAGCGACTCTCATAATTGAGTTCGAGAACGTGCCGCGAATTTTTTCGTCCGTACCGGGAACAGTCAACATTTCACTGTGATACTTGATGACGTAGTCAGTGTCTTTCAGCAAGTGACCAGTGAGCACCGCCACCACACTTTCATCTTTTTTAATGAACCCGTCTTCCACGAGTTTGCGAATTCCCGCAAGGGTCGTCGCCGACGCAGGCTCGCAACCGATGCCGTCGCGACCGATCGTCGCTTTAGCATCCGCAATCTCCTGTTCGCTGACCGTGATCACGCGGCCGCCAGTCTCATGAACGGCTCGCCAGGCTTTCTTCCATGAAACCGGCGCGCCGATCTTAATCGCAGTCGCGAGAGTGTGTGGTTTCTCTTCAGCTGTAAACTTTGCACCACCTTCAATATAGAACCGCGCAAAGGGCGCCGCCCCCTCAGCCTGAATCACGCTAATCCGTGGCTGATTCCGTATAAATCCGTGGCCAAACAACTCTCGAAATCCTTTCCCGAACGCAGAACTGTTTCCCAGATTCCCGCCGGGCACAACAAGATGATCCGGAACTTCCCACTCGAGCTGTTCGGCGAGTTCAAACGCCACCGTCTTCTGGCCTTCAATTCGAAACGGATTGATCGAATTAACCAGGTACAACGAATTCTGTTCAGCGAGGTTCTGAATCACGCGCATGCAGATGTCGAAGTTGCCTTCGACCTCCAGCACCTTTGCGCCGTAGTCGAGCGCTTGCGCGAGCTTCGCATCACTTACCTGCCCTTCGGGCACGAGGATCGCGCAAAGCATTCGCGCGCGCGCCGCATACGCGGCAAGGCTCGCCGCAGTGTTTCCCGTGCTGGCGCACGCAACCAGACGCATGCCCAGTTTCGCGGCCTGCGTTACGGCCACGGTCATGCCCGTGTCTTTGAATGAACCGGTGGGATTGTTGCCCTGGTGTTTGAGTTTTAGCGAGGTGAGCCCGGCGTAATCCGCGGAACGCGGCGCGTCGTAAAGCGGCGTGTTGCCTTCACCCAATGAAACAGCGGCAACGTCGTCCTTGAACGGAAGAAACTCACGAAAGCGCCAAACGCCACTGCGATCGAGAACGTCGCGAGACTTTAACCGCTCGAGCCACAGCGCACGCAAGGATTTCGCATCTTGCGCGACGGGTTCGGTTCTTTCGATCTCGAGCAAGTCGCCGCATCGCGAACACACGTAAAGACGTTCGTCGAGATCAAACTCTCCCCCACAGTCTCGATTGATGCAGCGCTGCAGCCACACGGATGCCAAGCATACAACGATCGCGAAATAGGTCCTATATTCTTCTTGCCTTAAAAGCTGAAACGGATCTGCGCGTCGATGCGACGGTTGTAAGCCGCGACGCCCTGACCAAACCCGCCAAAGCCGCCCGCCGTCGCAGTCGATTGTCCAAACAACTGTGAACCGAGGTTGCCGACCGGATTGTTCAGGTTAACGTGGTTCAGCAGGTTATTGAAATTCAGCGAGAACGTCAGGTTGTAACGACCGTTACCACCGCCGCCGCCGCCACCTCCGAATCCACCACCGGGACCACCAAAACCACCACCGCCACCGCCGCGCGGACCACCCCCACCACCTGGACCACCGCCGCCCGGTCCACCCGGACCTCGGCCGCCGGCCATGCCGCCGCCCATGACTGCGCGTTGGCCGTCATTGCGTTGACCGTCCTGACGATTCTGTTGGTTCGCGTTTGCTGCGCCGCCTTCTGAACCAAAACTCCAGGTCTTGCTGATACGCAGGTTCACTGTCGTCGATCCCGGTCCTTCGCCGAAGTTGCGCGGAATCATCACGTCGCCAGGCGCAAACGTGAGCTTGAAATTGCCGAACGGCGTGCACTTGATATTAACCACATCGGAACAATCCGCACCGGCTGGCGCAAGGGCTGGTCGCTCCGTGTTCAGCGTGTCGCCATTGATGTCGCGCCCGAGCGTGATATTGAACGGACGTCCCGACGTAATAAATACGAGAGGATTAAAAGTGATTCCCCACGGCGCGCGGAAGTTA
>DASZDV010000038.1:0-7039 GCA_035941575.1 Pyrinomonadaceae bacterium | reverse complement strand
GGCGGACGCGCAATGGTCCCAGCAGCGACGGCATACGTGACGAAGCGCCAATTGTTCGCGGCCGGCTGCGCATCGACTCGGCCAAGCGTGAAGTAACGATCGGTGACCGCCAGGTTGAACTGACGCCGAAAGAGTTTGATCTGCTTCGTCTGTTTGCCTCAAACCCGGGCCGCGTTTTCCCGCGAAAATACCTGTTGGAGAAGATTTGGGACTACTCCTACGAAGGCTACGACCGCACGATCGATTCACATATCAATCGCTTGCGCGCCAAGATCGAGGAGAATCCTGAGAACCCGCAAATGGTTCTGACTGTCTGGGGTATTGGCTACAAGTTCAGCGACGAACAGTAATCACCGCGCTACAGGGGTGGCGACTCAAGTCACCCCCGCTCAAACATTTCCTTTGCAAAACCTCTAGTAATTTCTGACCACTTATTGTATTCTTCGCCTCAGTTTGTACAAGATAGTGGGCCCCCCGACTACCTTGTCTCACGTTTCGCTATTTGAAACTGGAGGAAGTCGAGATGAACTGCATTAAAGGCCGTATTGTGCCTGCTGTTCTCCTACTGGGGCCCGTGTTGACTTTCGCTGCGCCGGTTCAGGCGCAAAACAGTGTCACTGCTTCGGCGCGACCTGCTATTTCCGTCCTCGATAGTACGAAAGAACAAGATGGACTTGTCGGTTCTGTACGACGGGTCAAGACGGAGTCTGCCCGGATCGAGACCAAAGACGGTCGTCAAGTCGAAGGACCGCCTCAACTGGTTGAACTCACCACCTACGGAATCAAGGGAAATCGAATCGAGAACACGTCGTATCCCATCGCCGGATCCCTCGTAGGCAAAGAAGAATACAAATACGACGAGCGCGGAAACATAACCGAGATGACGCTTCGTGACGAGCGCGGCGCGATTCTCAGCCGCGAAGCGTACAACTATGAGTTCGACAAGTTTGGCAACTGGACGAAGATGGTGACGAGTCTCGTCGTCTTTGAAAACGGCCAGTTAAAGCGCGAGCCAATCGAAGTAACGTACCGGACTGTTACTTACTACTTCGACGACAACATTGCGAAGGCTGTCAACAGTAGCGCGAAGGCTGTTGAGAACGTCGCAAAGGTTGCTGAGGACGTTAAGAGTGCGCCCGCAGAACCGGTAACGAAAACCGCCGAATCTGTGCCAGGGCCCGTGTTGCGGGAGGTTGAAGGAACAGGGATTTTTGGGATTCGCTTCGGCGAGGCGCCGGGATCTTCGCCTGAAATCCGCGAAAATCCGCCTTCGCTTACGCTGAAACGAACGGAAACTCCGCAACCAGCAGTCGCCGCTCCGGCTCCAGCTCCAGATCCAGCACCTGCTTCAACCGCAGCGAACGATCTGTACTTAACCGGCCGCACTCGTTTCGACGCAGGTGACGTTAAAGGCGCCGTTGACTCTTACCTCCAGTCGATCAAACTCGAACCCGGATCGGCAGAGGTCTTTCTCAACCTCGCCCACGCCTATCTGAAACTCGAGAAGAACAGCGACGCGATCAAAGCCTTCAAGCAGTCGATCAAGCTGAACCCCGATCAAGCAGAAACAAATTACGGCCTGGGACTCGCATCGTTCCGTAGCGGTCGATTCAAGGAAGCTGCCGACGCATTCAAGAAAGCGACGGTCTTGAATCCCGAAATGGCAAAGGCGCATTACGGACTCAGTCTGGCGTACCAGGAATTGGGACAAGTCAGTGGCGTGCTAGAGGAATATCGAATTCTTGAAAGACTGGACAAAAGCCTGGCGAAAAAGTTGGCGCAGACATTTCCACAGTACAACTTTTCCTGCCGTCGCACGTTGGGCTGTCCATAACCTCCCACGGCATTAAATAGATTTAGGAGTAGTAATGCAGAACAATCGCTTTCTGGTGTTGACCGGACACCTGAACAACTATCCCCTATCTGATCTCGTCGGCATTCTGCGCCATCAAAAGAAGACGGGCCGTTTGCTCATCGAGTATCCGAAGGGTCCGGCAACGTTCTTCTTTCATGACGGCGAATTGGTGGACGCGCGTCTCAATGACCTGACCGGACTACAGGCGATCTGCGTCGCCCTCGCACAACCCGACGCAGCATTCAACTTCAATCCGATGATTCCCGCGACGCGCCGCTCAATCGATCCGTCGTTGCAACGAGCAGTCTCGGAATTGTTTGGCTGTTGGGACGAAAGCGCTCTCCAGATCGAGACCACACCTGTCCACGCCAGTGTCCCGGCGACACCCGTTCTCCCAACCCAGAGAGAACCATTGGCGTTACCGCCCGCGCCGGCGTCTGTTTTGCGACAACGTTCGCTGATCTTCATGGCCGGTGCCGTCTTGGCCGGCGTGGGACTCTCGACCGTGTTCGCCGTCACCGGTGGTTTCAGTCCGAATCCACCCGTAGTCGCCGCGGAAGCACCGCGAACACCGGCGTCACCGACAAATCCGTCTCCATCCGTGTCATCCGTGCAACCAAATCGTCCGGTAGTAAGCTCCGCGAAGCCAAGACCGCGGCAAAAACCCATCACGGATAACACCGACAACACAGATGAAAAGCTACAGTCGATCAAAGTAGTCATGCAGATCGAAAATGGCCGTGTGATCAAGGCGTCGATCGCAAATCACAAAGCCGGGATGGACGGTTATGAAGCAATGGCGCTGCGTATTGCACGACAACGCCGTTACGCCGCCACCGCCTCTGGTGGACAAACCGTCACGATCAGCGTCAGCCCTCAGCAGTAGAGACCGATTACTGGTCCAACGAAAGGTAGATCGATGTTATTTCTCGAAACAAAAGCTCTCAATCATGTAGTCGATCGTGCTGACCGCACTCGCCTGTTAGAGGAACTTCACGAGCGCGGCCTGACTCCGCTAATTCGTTCCACGCGGCTTCGCTTTTTCGAAGATGTGCTGCTGAGCGCGGATCGTGTTTCGGATCTCGAGTCGGCGCTGGCGTCGTATCCGGAATCGACCATCGATGAGCCGTTCATACGCGGCGAGCTGTTTTCATTTCACGACTACATTCTCTTCCTCGTGTTTGAAAATGAAGAGAAAGAGGGAGTGCGTGCGGGCATCGTGTATGAGTCGCGTACCCGTGAGCCTTTTCGAAAACTCGACTCGTTCTGTCAGGACGTTCGCAACGTGCTGGTTTCGGATCAGCACGACGGCGACTTCCCGCAATGGCAATCAGGCAAGCCGGCAATGCCGCAGGGTTTCAGAACGTTTGTCGAAAGGCAGGACGCCGATTCGCTCTACACGAGTTTGCGCAAAGAAACGATGAGCAAGCGAATTCTCGCTGCCTCAAAACTCGAAGACGAACGTGCGCGCGTTTTCCTGCGCACAGCGCGCAACGCGCACGAGGAAGGCTATGCGGCGAAACTTCTGACGGGAAACACCGAGTCGGCGCATGTGCCGATTCAACGACTCGAAGATGTCGGCCTGGTTGAACGTGAAGTGCAGATCAGTTGCCGCAAGACTGGACACGCGCTGTTTCGACTACCAAATCCGCACGCGTTGGCCGTCGTCACAGTCAGCGATGCGACGTGCAGCGAATGCGGCGCTCCTGTTGCTGATGAGAATGTGGAGGAAGTGATCGCGCCGACGCAGTTGGCGTCGTCGTTACTCGAAGACGGGTCGTGGCTCGTCAGCCGAATCCATTTCTTGTTGCGCGAGATGGGCGTGCCGGAACGCGAGATCGCAGTTGGACCATGCGAAGGCACCGGCTACGGCCAGATGATGGCGAACATCTGTGGCGAATCGTTTCTGATCGTTACGCGTGATGGAGATTTGACGCCCGCGTTTGCACGTTGGGCCATCGATCTCGAGATTGAAACTGAAGCGTCGCACCTCGTGATCGTCGCGACCGGACGAATTCATCGTGAAGCGGGAGTGTTGTTGCAAAACCACTTGCGCCGGCGCGTGAGTGGCGGACAGGACTTCGAAATGATCATCGCTGACGACGCAGCGACAGCCGGACGTGAACTGGAAGGTGCGCTTGAGCGAGTTTCGCAACGCGTTGTCGCCGAACAACTCTGCGTACTCGACAACAGCATCGGCGTCTCAGTAAGTCAGCTCGTGTTGAAGAAATTCCAATTCTTGCGGACGGCCACCGACGTCGCCGAGCACCAGGAGGAAACGCCCGATACGGAGCCGGAAATAATTGTTCCCACTCCTCCGTTGTCGTTAGCTGCGGGCGCATCGATGAATGTGCCTCTTGAAGAATGACGAAAGTACTCGAACGGCACCCGGCGCCGTCTGACGTTCCCGTTGACGAGCGTTGGAGTGAAACTGTAGCCACCCTTCGACGTGCGGCAGCGGAGATGGTCCAGCGCCGCAATCAATCCGCGAAACTCTCAGAGTATCCAAAACTCACTCTTACCAAATCTGTAAATGGACCATTTGACGAGATTGCTCAGTCGCTCGACGATCCGTCTCCCGAAGTACGCAAGAAAGCAGTCCGCGAGCTCTACGAACTCGATCCCGATCAGGCCGCGACGCTGGTGAACGACGCACTGCGCGCCGGTTCACCTGAGGAACGGCGGCGCATCGGCAACGCTCTCGCCGATTCGGGGCTGCTTTACGAAGCGATCGACGATCTGATGGCCGAGAATCATGAAAGTTGCTACGGCGCTTTCTCATTGCTATTTCTCGTCGCCAAAGCAGGCGTTGTCGAACCGCTCATTAGCGTTATTGAAAAACATCCGAGTTTGGATCTCTGTCTAGCTGTCATTCGCTTGCTTGCCTCCAGTGGCGAACCAGAAGTTACGCCTGCCCTCGAAAAACTTGCTGTCGACACCTCCCTCGCTCCTGAACTCAGAAACGCTGCTTTAGAAGCCGTCGCGCAACTCAGCGCCTAGTGCCCATTTCACAATCCGCGGTCCGCGTCCTACTATTGTAGTTTTCACATGCGTTTCAAACTGCGTTCTGAATACAAACCCAAGGGCGATCAGCCCGCCGCCATCGACTCGCTGGTGCGCGGACTCAACGACGGCGCGAAGGATCAGGTGCTGCTGGGCATCACAGGCAGCGGCAAGACATTTACCGTCGCGAGCGTCATCGATCGCGTGCAGCGTTCGACACTCGTGCTGGCGCACAACAAGACGCTTGCGGCGCAATTGTTCCAGGAATTCCGCACGCTGTTTCCAGAAAACGCGGTCGAATACTTCGTCTCCTACTACGATTACTACCAACCCGAAGCGTACGTGCCGGCCGCGGACGTCTACATCGAGAAAGAGGCGATCATCAACGAAGAGATCGATCGCCTGCGGATGTCGGCGACGCGCGCGTTGTTTGAACGTCGTGACGTGATCGTTGTTGCGAGTGTTTCGTGCATCTACGGTCTCGGCGATCCGGACGCGTACTACGGTCTTTTGTTTTTCGTCGAACCTGGCGGTCGCATGTCGCGCGACATGTTGCTGCAACGTCTCGTCGAATTGCAGTACGAACGTTCCGACGTCAACTTTCAACGCGGCACTTTTCGTGTGCGTGGCGACGTGGTCGAAATCTATCCGAGTTATCAGGATCTCGCTTATCGCATCGAGTTGTGGGGCGATGAGATCGACTCCGTCTCGACGATCGATCCTCTACTCGGTGAAGTGACGGAGAAGCACACGTCACGTGTGCCGATCTATCCGAAGACTCACTACGTGATGTCGCGGCCGACGATTAAGCGAGCCATTAAAACGATTCGTGAAGAACTCGAGTGGTGGGAACCCAAGCTAATCGCAGAAGGGAAGCTGGTTGAAGCACAACGACTGCATCAGCGCACGATGTTTGATCTCGAAATGATCAAGGAGATGGGCTTCTGCCGCGGCATCGAGAACTATTCGCGACACCTAACAGGCAAGAAACCAGGCGAACCACCTCCGACGTTAATCGACTACCTTCCGCGTGACACGTTGATCGTGATCGACGAATCGCACCAGTCCATTCCACAAGTCCGCGGCATGTTTGAAGGTGACCAGTCGCGCAAACGCACGCTCGTCGAATACGGGTTTCGCTTGCCGTCCGCTCTCGACAACCGACCGTTGAACTTTAAGGAGTTCGAGGCGCGGATTGGACAGACAATATACGTTTCCGCGACGCCCGGTCCGTATGAACTGACGAAGGCGAGTGGTGAAGTGATCGAGCAGATCATACGTCCGACGGGCCTGATGGATCCGGAAGTTGAAGTGCATCCGGTGAAGGGGCAGATCGATCATTTGCTGGAGGAGTGCCGCCAGCGTGCTGAGCGCCACGAACGCGTGCTCGTGACAACGTTGACGAAGCGAATGGCTGAAGATTTGACGGAGTACTTCACAGAAGTCGGTGTGCGAGTTCGTTATCTTCACTCGGACATTGAAACGCTTGAACGAATCAAGATTTTGCGCGATTTGAGGCGCGGCGAGTTTGATGTACTCGTCGGAATCAATCTGTTGCGTGAAGGGTTGGATCTTCCGGAAGTTTCGCTGGTAGCGATTCTCGATGCTGACAAAGAAGGATTTCTGCGTTCTGAGCAGTCGTTGATTCAGACGATCGGCCGCGCGGCGCGAAACGCGCAAGGCAAGGCGATCTTGTATGCGGATCGCATTACGGATTCGATGAAGCGCGCTATCGAAGAGACGGAGCGACGCCGCGCGATTCAGGCAGTTTTCAATCGTGAAAACGGGATCACTCCACAGACCATTATCAAACCGATCGAGGCCACGCTGATCACGGCCTCTGAAGCCGACTACTTCAAGATGCCGACAGAGGTAGACCAGATCGAGGACTACTCGCCTGAGAATCTCGAGGCCACGATTGCTCGACTTGAAGTTGAAATGCGCGGGGCGGCAAAGCGCTTCGAGTTTGAGAGGGCTGCGGAACTTCGCGACCGCATCAAGGTGCTTCGTGAGCGTGAGTTACAGTTGACTTGATCGCTGTGCGTAAATCCGTGTTTATCTGTGGCTCAAATGCACGTTAAGTCGAACCCCGACGAAATCCAGTCATTCCTCTCTGACGCGAGTTTCATGCGCGACGGTCACGCCGACCGTGTCGTATTGCCTGAAACCATCGAAGAAGTT
>DASZDV010000037.1:0-6711 GCA_035941575.1 Pyrinomonadaceae bacterium | reverse complement strand
CACTCCAAATCAACGACACTCGCATCACTTCGCTAGATCTCGGTGTTGATCTGTCTTCTATTTTGATCCGTGTTTACGGCTCTCACGAAATCTTCAACCAAAACTTTTCAGCCGTGGCCGTCGATCGCAACACCGAATCGTTGACCAACCGGCAACGGAACCCGTCACAACAACTCGGCTTCGCATTTCAGTGGCGCCGCGCGATTGGCGATCATCATGCCCTTTCTGCGGGTGTTGAGGGCCGTGACGTTCGCGGGCACAGCGCGGAAAGGTTTGTCGATGCGGGCGGTCGACAGCAAACGCTTGGTTTGTTTGCCACGGATTCAATTCGGATCGGATCGTGGCTTTTCAATTTGGGCGGGCGTGTCGACCGTTGGCGCAACTACGATGGCTTCTCTAACCGCAATCCCTTTCCCACTCGATCTGAAACAGCTTTTAGTCCACGACTTTTGGTCTTGAAAAGATTTGCCGGCGGATTTTCGCTGAGCGCGTCCGCGTATCGCGCGTTTCGCGCGCCCACGCTCAACGAACTCTATCGCAATTTCCGCGTCGGCAACGTTGTCACAAACGCCAACTCGCAATTGAGCGCCGAACGGTTAACGGGCGGCGAAGCGGGCGTGGGCGTTCAGCGTTTTCAGGAGAGGCTGTTTATACGTGGCAACTTTTTCTGGAGTCACATAGACGATTCAATTGCAAACGTTACGTTAACAACGACGCCCGCACTGATTACGCGTCAACGTCAGAACCTCGGCGCGATTCGCGCTCGCGGTATCGAACTCGCCGCGATCGTCAAACCAGACAGACACTGGGAGCTGTCGGGTGAGTACATATTGACCGACACGACTGTATTGCGTTTTCCAGCGAATCGCGCTTTGGAAGGACTGCTCGTTCCGCAGATTCCACGCAACCAGTTCAACTTCCAGGTTAGTTACACGGATGGGAAATGGAGTGCCGCGACGCAGGGCCGCTTTGTGGGCCGCCAGTTTGATGACGATCTGAACACGTTGCCGTTGAAAATCTTCTTCACTCTCGACGCAGAGGTATCGCGCTCAGTTTCAGAACAAGTGAGGTTGTTTTTCGCCGTGCAGAACCTGACCGGCGCGCGTTACGAGATCAGCAGCACGCCGGTTTTCACGGTTGGCCCCCCTGCACTCGTTCGCGCCGGCGTGCGGTTGTCGTTACGCTAGTCAGTTGTGGCTTGTTATTACAATCCACTGACCAGTCGCTTTAATTCCAATGCGTTCTTCACCGCTTCGCCGCCCGGATCGTTGTTGAAGTAGATATAGATAGAGGAGAGCTGTTCGCTCCAGTTTCGAATTCGCTCGGCCCACGACCGCAGTTGCTCGGAGGAATAGGAGCCGAAGTACTTCGCGCTGGTCGGGCCATGAAAACGAATGTAACTAAACTTTGCCGTGATCTCCTGCGGCACTTTCATGTCGCCGAAGTCGTGAATGCAAAACGCCGCTTTGTGCCTGCGTAACAATGCGTAAACCTCAGGCACGAACCACGACTCGTCGCGAAACTCAAACACGTATTTATGCCTCGCCGGCAACGCCTCAAGAAACTCCGCCAGCCGTTCGAGGTTGACTTTCCATCGCGGCGGCAGTTGAAAAAGAATTGGACCGAGTTTTCTGCCAAGACGATCGGCAACAAGAAAGAACTTCTCAGATGAAGAAACGGGGTCTTTCAGCTTCTTCATATGCGTGATGAAGCGGCTCCCTTTCACAGCGAATAGAAAATGCGGTGGAGACGACTCGCGCCAGTTGTCGAAGGTTTTCGCTGACGGAAGATGATAGAAACTGTTGTTGATCTCTACGGTGTCGAAGTGCTTTGCATAAAACTGAAACATCGCTGACGGCGGTGTGCCGGCAGGATAAAACACATCATCGAGCCAATGTTTGTAGTGCCAACCTGAAGTGCCAATATGAAGCTTCGCGGCCACGAGCTGGAATCCAAGCAATTGCCGTGGCTCAAACTCATCATTCGCCTTAAACTAAGAAGCGTAAAGAACGGAGTAGTCCACATGACACAGGCACAGATTTCCGGAATCTCACCCTTTTTTATCGTGAACCACGTACCGTCATCGCTTTCGTTCTATCGAGACCGGCTTGGATTTGAGATCACTTTCCAGGGACCCGAGCCGGACGACATCTTCTTCGGCATCGTTCGCAGGGGCGGTGCGCAGATCCTGATGAAAGCTATTGGCGTGGCTCCAGTGCCGAACTACACGCGTGACATTAAGAAAGGTATCGCCCGCTGGGACGCATTCGTTTCCGTTCCGGATCCTGACGCACTGGCGGCCGAGTTTGCTTCGCGCAATGTCGAGTTTTTCTCACCGCTGAAAGACACTCATGACGGTCTGCGCGGTTTTGAGGTCAAGGACGCCGACGGCTATCTCTTGTTTTTTGGTCGTCCCCGGTGATGAGCGCCAGCGAGGGTAACTAGAGCGCCAAAAACGTGCGAAGCCGATCCAGCTCGGCGTCGAGTTCACGTTTAAAGGCTCTTTCACGAGGCGGGGATCCTACATAACCAATGTCACACTCCAGTGCGCCATTCTTCACGGACACGTTTGCCCACCCGATAACGCGTTCGCGCCAGACAAGCGGCATCGCGTAGTAACCGAGCTTACGTTTCGCAACTGGCGTGTAAGCTTCAAAGCGGTACTCCCAGCCCCACAGCCGTTCGAAACGCGCCCGATCGTGGACCAACGGATCGAACGGCGCCAACAGCCGTACGCGTTCGGACGGCGAACGTGTCAACGGCTCTTCATCCGCGGGAAAATACCAATCAACCTCTACATGCACGTGTCCCAATCGTTTCTTCGCGCGTTTTAGCGCATCCGTCAAATCCGTGGCCCACTGTGGCGCGGCATAGCGCAACCGCCGCACGTAGTAAGTAAGACCCGACGCGGTTAACGGCGCATAAATCCGAACGACCGCATCCACCAGCGCATCGACCCGCGCCCGCCGCTCGGCCGGACTTAACCGTTCGCGTGCATGATCGCGCGGCGCATAAATCCGAATTCCCTTCTCACGTCGCAACACACGCAACTGTCCGCGATAATGCATCGCGTCCATCAAGTGCGTCGTCGCGTTGGACGACCCGCCCCAGTAATTCGTTACGGTGCCGTGTGCGAAGTATTCATCAACTTCACGCGGATGAACCTCGCCACGCTCTCGCACAAACTCCAACACTCGCCGTGAACGCCTCTTGTCCTTCGGCGACACCGTTGAATCCGCACGTGGATGCATCAACGAATACAGAGAGCGCGAAACATAACCGTAGTTGATGAAGAAGTCTTCTTCGACGTCGAGTGTTGGATAACGAAGTTCGAGTTCACCGGCGCGGTAGCCGTTCACGCGGTGCCGCAGAATGAGGTCCTGCGCGCGAGCGGGAGCGCGAATGGGGTCCGCTTGCACGAATCCCATTCGATTCAAGGCGTCCTGGAGTGTTGTAGGTTCGAAGAAGTTACGCGCGACCGTAAACCGCCGTAGCCCGTCAAGCGTGACCGGTTCAGGCACAGATCAATTGCGCGAACTGGATTTGCCGCCGATGTACTTGTCAAACCATTCAAGGTTCGCGTTCATCACGATCAACTGCATCTTCGGCTCGTTTGGTCCATGCGGCTGGCGCGGCAGCACCAGCATTCGCGTCGGTACGCCTCGCGCTTTGAGCGCGTTGTAGAACTCGTAGCCCTGCGATATCGGCACACGGACGTCGGCTTCACCGTGCTGGATCATCGTCGGCGTCGTCACACCTTTAACGTTGAACATGGGCGAGTGCTTCTGATAAAGGTCCAGCACGTCCCAAAACTGACCGCCGAAATAGTCGGGAATAAACGAAACAATATCCGAGGTTCCGTTGAAGCTCATGAGATTCGTGACCGGCGCACCGGCAGACGCCGCTTTGAACCGGCCGGTTTGCGTAACGATCCATGACGTCATGAAACCACCGTAACTCCAACCCATCACGCCCAATCGATCGGGATCTGCAACTCCCATTTCAATCACGCGATCGACACCGGCCATCAAGTCCTGATAGTCGCCGCCGCCCCAGTCGCGCATGTTGGCACGGCGAAACTCAGCACCGTAGCCGCTCGAACCGCGCGGATTAGGACGAAGGATGGCATAACCACGTGCAGCAAACGTCGCCAACGGATACACGCCGCGCCCGCCGATGAATGTCTGTTGAAATACACCCGTTGGTCCACCATGCACGTTCAAGATCAGAGGCACGCGCTGTCCTGCCTGGTAACTGACTGGATAGGTCAATAGACCCTCGATCTCTTTTCCGTCTTTCGATTTCCAACGAATGACTTCGGTGCGTCCGATAGGTGGCATCTTCAGATCAGCATTCACACGACTGATCTGCACGGGATTGAAATTGTTTACCGATGCGATGAATGCGTCGCCCGGCGTGTCTGGAGTTTGGCGAACGAAACCAAACGTGGTTCCGGAACGGTTTAGATCGATCGCGCTGAGCACTGCGGGCGTGCTCTTGATTTCGTCGATGCGGTTGCCTGCAACATCGATCGCGTAAAGCTGCGTGCCGGTACCTTTCGCTTCGGAGAAGTAAATGCGTTTGCCGTCCGGAGACCATCCGGCGATGCCGGGCTGTGCGTCGAAGGACGTCATCAGAATTTTCGGTTGGCCGCCGGTTGCGGGAAGGATCTCAATTGCTGCTGATCCCGCCCACGTGACAGGGTTGTCTGTGACGATGAGCGCGATCGACTTTCCGTCAGGCGAATAGAACGGCGAACTCTCGGCGGCAGGCGTGTTGGCCAGGACCTTCACGTTTCCATTTGCCACTTCAACGATCGACACATCAGCCGTGGTCCAATCATTCGCGACCGGCGACTTGCTGTGACTGAATGCGATGCGCGTTCCGTCGGCTGACCAATCAAAATCGCCGACCTGGTAATTCGACGTCGTGAGTTTGCGCGGCTCGCGTTTTCCGTTTGAATCCTTCTGCACGGGAAGGACGTAAAGGCGCGACATCTTCACGTTCTCATCAATCCAACGATAGTCGTTCTTTGCCTTGTCGTTCTTCTCTTCGTCTTCCGTTTTTGGATCGACCATCGTGTAAGCGATATAACGGCCGTCTGGGGACCAGGCGAAGTTCTGCACGTTGCTCTTGAGGTCCGTCAGTGGCTCAGCCTCGCCGCCGTCCAGGCTCAATCGATAGAGATTGTTCTTATTGTCTTTACGGTTTGAGGTGAAGGCGATCCACTTTCCATCAGGCGACCACTTCGGATTGGTCGACGACTTCTCACCGAATGTGAGTTGCGTGCTGTGCTTCGTTGCGACGTTTGCCATCCAGATTTGAGTAACAAACTCGCTCTTGTCCGGCGTTGTGACCGCCTCGTTCACGGTGTAAACGAGCCGGCTACCATCGGGGGAGACGCGCGGCGCTCCGACCGCTTTGACCTTCATCTGCGTTTCCGGATCCCAGGTTTGTGCCGACGCCGAGACAAAAAGGGCGACGAGAATGGAAGCAGTAGCAAGGGCTTTCATGATGGGTTCTCCTGAATTGGTGTGGCGTGAGTTTTACTAAATGCCCAGCGAAAGTCAACGTTTACATGTGACTTAAAACGTGATAAAAGGCGGCCCCAGTCCATCCTGACCGAATCCTCCGTTCGGGTCTTTGGCTGAGTCGGCCAGGTCAGAGGTCAAACATGGAACCACGCGTCGTTCTCATCTCACGATATCGCGGGCAGGCCGATCCGTCCGCAGGCAACGCTGATGCTCTAATTCGGGACCTCTTTAGCACGATTGGAGTTTGGGTCTTCGGGCGAGCGAAAAATGCAGTTTGGCAACTGCGTGAGCAATTCCAAGTTGCCCACGCGGTCTTAGTCCTTGTCGAGCCACCGCCGCCGCCTAACTATTTCGAGGTGAATGAAGCATTCGACCTTGAGATCGCGGAACTCTTGAAGTACCACCAGCAGAATCCGCGCCTTCAGGTAATGACGATTGCCGAACGTCACTCGGAGTTGTTATCGGACTTAACTAGATTGCCGACTTTGGTGTTTGATAAGGAGCTTACACCACCTGAGGTCCGACAGATCGTCGAGTTCGTTTTTAATGCCGCGCGGCCCGTTATCGAAGGGACCACGCCCGCCGTTGACAACATGGCGCCCGACGTTGACATGCTGCTCGCAAAGGCTAGCCTGGAGCTTAAGCGCCTTGAAATCATTCGGGACGAGTCGGAAATTTCAGTGGCGTGGCCCATGGTCAGCGCGGTTGTAACACTCGCTGGACTCGCATTGTCAATTCCAGGCCTGTTGAGTCGCCTGGGTCTCTCCGATTATTGGCTCTTCTTCGGTCCTGTCATTTTCATAGTTGGAGCGCTAACAACGATCTATTTCATTCGGCGTCACAAGCGTGGGCGTATACAAAAAAAGCTGGCAAATTTATTAAAGGAAGAATTGGCATCCGTACTGTACGAATTTGGGGAACAACGTAAACCCACAATAGCTACTTCAGAAACTATTCCAACCTGAACGTAAGAGATCAAGTTCGCCATGGCCGCACAACCACAACCGCAACAACAACCGCGAAACGACGCAGAAGAACGCCGATTGCGAATACGACTCGAATCGGTGCTTGACTCAGCGCATTCGATAAGCGATTCGCTAGACCCATTAGTCTCCAAATATGAACTGAAGACCAGTGAGTTTCTTTTTGGAACGATCGGGGCACTCCTCTTAATGCT
>DASZDV010000036.1:0-2649 GCA_035941575.1 Pyrinomonadaceae bacterium | reverse complement strand
GGCATTACGTACTCGAACATCGTTCCGGTCCACGAAAGTAGCGCGCGTCCACCGTCAACCTTCGTCAACGCGCGGCCCATGCGGAACCAGTGTTGTTGCGGCACGTCACCTTTTGAGATGGCGACAAAACTCGCGAGGCGCGCTTCGCTGGCAAGCAGGTCGTAATAGGAGTCGTCAGGACGCGAAGCCGTGACGTTGTATCCGATCGTGAACAGCTTTCGTTCGACGTTGAAGACAAACGAAAAGTCCATGTCCTCAACGATTTGATCGCACGTTCTGGCGAGACGGCTCAGGCGTGACAACACGTCCGTTGAAGCACTCGCTGCTTGTTCCAGCGCTTTTGTTAGTCGTGCTGAAACCTGGGCCAATTGCGTCGTATCGTGGTCCTGAAAAGCCGAGAGTTGCACCAGGGCCTTATCGCAGAGTTGGGGAACGTCAGCGAGAGTTGGAACGTCTTCCAGCAGTTTCAGCACTGTGGCCCATTCGTCGTCGGCCCCGATCGTCTGCTTCAGTTCGGACAATAAACGTGCCCACGGCGTGAGCGACTCGAGGTCTCGCTGAAGCGAACTTACTTGATGATTCAGCGCGGCCACCCACCAGCGCAGTTCCTTGAACGTGGTCTCACCATGCTCGTGAGCCAGCGCATTGACTATGTCGTCGATTTCAGTCGCGTGCCGCATCAACGAGCCGATCAACACAAACCACGCTGCTAAATCGTCGCTGGGAGCATGTGCGAATAACTCCCGGCAGGCAGCAATCTCGTCACGCAGTTGCCGCACGGTGACGACCTCGGTGCGTTGGCGAAAACTGCCCAGGCTCGCGGCCTCAATTGCCAGCGCGTCGATCGTGTCGTCGAGTCCGTAAATCACCGACGGACCAAACAGCGTACGGTCAGGTAAATCGATCAGTCCCTGCTTCAGTGCGATGAGGTGACCGGCGAGGTTGCCGCTGTCGACCGTCGAGATGTACTGCGGCAACAAAGAGTCGAGTGTTTTGGTGTCGTACCAGTTGAAAAAGTGACCGTGAAGGCGTCCCAACTTTGCCAGCGTGCCGAACGTCAGTTCCTGTCGCTCGACGAGTTCGAGTGTACTAACGTAACCGAGATCGCGCGCTGCGGTTGTCGCTAGTAATAACAAGCCCATGTTGGTGGGCGAGGTCCGGTGAGCGGTAACCGCCGCTGGATCTTCCTGGTAGTTGTCGGGCGGTAACCAGTTATCCTCTGGCCCTACGAACGTTTCAAAGAACCGCCAGGTACGACGAGCGATCGAGCGCGCAAATTTTCTTTCTTCGGCGCTGAGAAGTAGTCGCGTCAACGCGCGCGGCCTGCTGGCCCAGAGCGCAATAGCCGGCGATGCAATCCAAATCGCCACCGGAAATGGTATGACGGTCAAAGCTGCGGGTTTGAGCCACGCAGTCATGCCGAGCGCCCCGTAGGCGAGAATTTCTGCCGGGAGCATCATCGAAACAAACGACGCAACGTCGTAGCGCACCGACTTCTCAGCTTCTGCGGCCGAGACCCATTCGAGAAGTTTCTTGTGTGAGATGAATTGCCGGTAAAGCGTGCGAATGATTGCGTCGCACATGAGGTACGCCTGATACGGCAGCAGCACAAACGACAGCGCGATCTGGGCGGTGTTGGTGCGAAACTCACCCCACATGCTCCAGAAATGACTGCTCCACGGAATCCCTTTTGGGTGAGTAAGCAGGCCGGTCGTGACGTGCAGATAAACGGGAAACGCGATCACGACAAATACAAAGACGCTCCAGAGCAACGCCGAACCAGGAAAGATCGTGCAGGCGGCGACCAACCAGAGAAACAGCGCTGGAGCTATCAGGCTGCGGCGCAGATTGTCGAGAATCTTCCACCGCGCGATTGTCGGAAGAGGGTTGCGCACATTGCGGCGGTTTGCATCCGGTACTCGCGGAAACAGCCAGCGAAGGATCTGCCAGTCGCCGCGTGTCCAGCGATGCGAACGCTTGGCGTAAGCTTCGTACGAGGCGGGATACTCGTCGAGCAGTTCGATGTCGGTGGTCAACGCGGCGCGCGCGAATAACGACTCAAACAGGTCGTGACTTAGCAGCGCATTTTCCGGAACACGATTGTCGAGTGCGCGTTGAAACGCGTCCACATCGTACAGACCCTTTCCGGTGAAACTGCCTTCGCCAAAAACATCCTGATACACGTCCGAAACGGCCGTTGTGTATGGATCGATACCTGTGTAACCGGAAAAGATCTGAACAAATTTCGATCGCGAAGCACTCGAAAGCGAGATGCTGACGCGCGGTTGAAGAATTCCGTAACCACGAACGACTCGATTCGTTGATTCATCAAACAGCGGCCGGCTCAGCGGATGTTCGGCGGCGCCGATCAACTTGCGCGCAACGTCGCGCGGCAGTTGAGTGTCAGTGTCGAGCGTGATGACGTAACGGATCGACTTGAGGAGCGCGTCATCGGCAGTACGCACGACAAAACTCGTGTCGCTAGCGCCGCGCAAAAGGCGATTGAACTCCTCGAGCTTTCCGCGTTTTCGTTCCCATCCCATCCACTTGTTTTCGCCGCTGTTCCATAGCCGCCGCCGGTGGAAGAGATGAAATCGGCCCCCGCCATGTTTTTGGTTCAACGAGTCGATTCCGCTTTTGGCCACTGAG
>DASZDV010000035.1:0-2612 GCA_035941575.1 Pyrinomonadaceae bacterium | reverse complement strand
CTATCGCAAGATGGGAATTGTTAATTCCGGAGATCAGGCTGCGGCCGCCCGCGCCGTTGCGAAATGGCCATTTGTCGATGCGGCGCGCATCGGGATTTGGGGTTGGAGTGGCGGCGGCTCCTCAACGTTGAATGCGATGTTTCGGTATCCGGACGTGTACTCGACCGGCGTGTCAGTGGCGCCGGTGCCCGACCTGCATTACTACGACACGATTTACCAGGAGCGCTATTGCGGACTGCCGCAGGATCATCCTGAGGAATGGAAACAGAGTTCGCCAATCACCTTTGCCGGGCAGTTGAAGGGAAACCTTCTGATCGTGCACGGCACGGGCGACGACAACGTGCATTACCAGGGCACCGAAGCGCTGATTAATAAGCTTATCGCCGCGAATAAGCAGTTTTCGATGATGTCCTACCCGAACCGTTCCCATTCCATCTCGGAAGGCTCCGGGACGCAGCGGCACCTGTTCGGGTTGATGACGAAGTTCATCAAAGAACGGCTGTAATCCACAGATTTTTCTGTGTTCATCCGTTTTGTACTGTGTTAACCTGTCTTGGGGTTGACGGCCAACCCTGTCTTGCCTACTCACATTCCTCGGACAATCTGAGATGACCTTCGACAGCTTCCAAAGCCGCCTCGACGCAGCACTGCGACGCTTTATCGACACCAATCTGGTGGGCGTACTTTTCACCGATCTCGCAGGAAAGATCACCGAGGCGGATGACAGTTTTCTCGGCATCGTGGGCTACAGCCGCGACGGTTTGCCAGCGAACCTCCAACAGCTTACCCCGCCCGAACACCACCGTCTCGATGAAGAAGCGTTTGAGAAGTTGATGGCGTTTGGCGTTTGCGCTCCGTTTGAAAAGGAACTGGTGCGACGCGACGGGTCTACGGTTCCGGTCCTGTTCGGCGCGGTGTTGCAGGAAGAGGAGATCGCGTGTTTTGTCGTCGACGTTTCACAAAACAAGCAGACGCAGGACAAGTTGAATCATCTTGCCTATCACGATGCGTTGACTGACCTGCCAAACCAGGTGCTGTTCAAAGACCGCCTCAAACAGGCGATTGCATACTCGCGCCGCAGCGATCAAATGCACGCCGTGCTGTTGCTCAATCTCGATCGCTTCAAAACGATCAACGACTCGCTCGGTTACATGGCGGGCGATCGTTTGTTGCAGTCAGTGGCCGAGCGACTAACGAGCTGTGTGCGGGACAGCGACACTGTTGCGCGTTTCGGTGGCGACGAGTTTGCGATTCTGCTGACGCAGATCTCGCGAGCGCAGGACGCGGCCAACGCCGCGCGTGCGATCAAGGAAGTTCTCGATCAGGCGTTTATTTTCGACGAGCAGGAAGTATTCATCTCGACCAGCATCGGCATCAGTATGTACCCGCATGACGATCGCGACACCGCGGGTTTGTTGAAGAATGCAGGCACGGCGCTCGATCGCGCAAAGGTGCAAGGCGGCAACAACTATCAGTTTTACACCGCCGGCGGCACGACGCGCGCCCTTAAACAATTGGTACTCGAGAGCAATCTGCGCGGAGCGCTCGAACGTGAGGAGTTCATTGTTCATTACCAACCGCAAGTCACGATTCCCGATTTTCATCTCGTCGGCATGGAAGCATTGGTGCGCTGGAAACACCCGAGTTTAGGAATGCTATATCCGAGTGAGTTTGTGCAGCTCGCTGAAGACAGCGGTTTGATTATCGCGCTCGGCGACTGGGTCATGCGCACCGCGTGTTTGCAAAACAAGTTGTGGCAGCAAAAAGGACTCGCGCCAATGCGGCTGTCGGTGAACTTTTCGGCGCGGCAGTTTCAGCAACCAACGTTCATGACGACTGTAGCGGAGATTTTGCAAGCGACGAACCTTGATCCCCGTTGGCTTGAACTGGAACTGACCGAGAGTTCGATCATGAAGGAGCCGGAGCAGGCGATTGAGAAGTTGCACGAGTTGAAGTTGATGGGAATAAAGGTGGCGATCGACGATTTCGGTACCGGTTATTCGTCATTAAATTATTTGAAGCGCTTTCCGATCGACACGCTGAAGATCGACAAGACGTTTGTGTCCGATGTTTGCAAGGATCCACACGATACGGCGATCGTGCGTGCGATCATAACGTTGGGCCATGCGCTTGATCTGATGGTGATCGCGGAGGGTGTCGAGACGCAGGAGCAGCTTCAGTATTTGACTTCGCTTGGTTGCGACGTGGTGCAGGGCTTTCTGTTCAGCAAGTCGCTTTCGGCGCACGCGTTTGATGAGTTGTTGGTAGAGCAGCGGCGGCTGCTTCATCAACCAGCCACAGTAATTTCCCACGCGTAGGATTGATTGCCTGGGCGGGATAGAGATCCGGGTTTGCGTGATTCGGCTTTGATTCGGTTTTTATGACTTCCCTTAGGATCTGCGCCTTAGACGCTCCCGTGACAAGAAACACCACCGACTTTCCGTTATTTAGCACCGGCAACGTCAACGTGATCCGGTAAGAGTTCAACTTCTCAATCCAGGGTGCCATTACGAGTCGCTCGGTTTCGTGAAGCGCGGGTGAATGAGGAAAGAGCGAGGCTGTGTGGCCTTCCTCGCCGAGGCCAAGAAGGATCACATCAAAGGCAGGGATGG
>DASZDV010000034.1:0-3592 GCA_035941575.1 Pyrinomonadaceae bacterium | reverse complement strand
CCAGTATCCATGATGGCCGCGATCGTTATTAAACATTGCCCGGGTCTTATACCTGAGCCGCCCGTGGATTGTCAATTTTTCTGGATCGCCACGATGATCATCTCGTAAGGCAGCTCTTCGGAATACTCCTCGTCTCCGTGCAGACCGCTCGCGATTGCAAAAACTTGATTCAGGTTTATCCGCGGGATGCCAAGCACCTTGAGTTTGTCGCCCTTCTTCTTGTCTTTAACGAGGTCGGCCGGTTTGGTCCCTTTCACAAAAACCATTCGCCGGCTGTCCTCGACCACGGGATCATCGCCTGACTTCGCGTCAGAATCATAGATGTTGGCAAATACGATGTATCCGTCGCCGACGTCCTTCGGTTTGCCGGCAAGTCGGATTTGGAAATGCGCATAGTTGTAGCCGGCTTTGTTGCTGGTGATCATTATCGCCGTGCCCGACTTGGTGATCGTCGCCGGACGTTTCTCATATGACCCAAACGCCTTTGCCGCCTCATAACCGATGAACTCAGCCTCTTCATCCTCGATGGGAGTGAATGAGTCCAGACAGTCGAATGTATCGAACTGAGTGACCGGATGAAATTCAAAGACATGGTCCGGGTTTGTATTAGTCGGCTCGGGAACATCCTCACCCTGAATCTGGTCCTCGTTGCCCGGGTGTTCAAACCAAAGTCTCCACACGCCTGTTAACGTGATGGCCGTACCTGCCGCGGCCTGTAACATGAAATCGAGCGCGTCAGCTTCCTTCGCGCCGTTCACGATCTCCGCAACCAATGGCAACCGCACCACGCTGTCACGACCCGCAATGTGAATATCACCGTCATCGGATCCACTTCCGATTGGGTTTGCATGTTTGTGGTGGCGATCGATATTGAACGTCGTGGGAATCGTCGCCTTGTCTTTGTACTTCTTAACGAAGCCCTTCGTCAGGGCTACTGTAATCTCTGCGCGGCAGATGCTCGATGAGGCAAGCAACGCCGTGATTAGCAAAACAACCTGTAGAGATTTTGTCGCCTTCATGGGTTCTCCTTGAACTCGTTTCTAAGCGCGAACGGACGAATCACTCTTCTCCGGTGTCTTTGCTTTCTCGTCCGGTGACTTACCGGCGTAACGTATGTTCATGATCTTGTTGAGCATGTCGAACCAGAATGGCGCCCCCATCGAGATCGCGAGTATTGTGAGTAACCATCCGAAAGGCGTGAACCAGTTGACATTCTCTCTCAACGTGCCCCGCCAGCCAACGATTTGACTCAAGAGGTCGCGCTCCTTGTCGGATAAGCGGTTCCCTTCGTTCCGCGTGACCGTCGGGTTGGTCGGATCGTCTTCGTCTCTATATTCAACTGAGACCGTAGGCCGCGGCTTCTGCGCTCTCACTTTTGCTTCCTCGACTACAGCAGCACGCAGAACGGGATCCGTCCAAAGCTTGCGCACTATCTGGATCGTGTCGGCGTTCGCTATCAGCGTCAGCGCAAGGGCAATTATGACCGTCCACAGTTGAGTTCTGCGTTTGTACCAGCCGCTGACTCGATCCATCGCATCGTTGAACCAACCCTCGATCGCAGTTCGCGCATTGTCGACGTTGTTATCAGCGCGGCGGAATAGGGCCAGAATACTTTGCTTCACCTCTCCGTTGGGCAAGGCATCGGCCGCAGCTTGCAGGTTGTTGAATTGTATATCCGGCAAATCACCGGTCAGGATGTCAACCAACGTGGCGCTGAAATTTCGCGGCGACATATAGTTCGGATGGTTCGTATCGTGCATCAAGGAGCTAATCAGTGGGTGTCGATAGAACGCCTCAATCATTGCGTCGGGAGCGCCTGACTCAGGAGTTGCCTGATTCGAGAGCAATTGCATGATGCCCTTCTTGAGCATCTTGCCGCGTCGTCTGGTCAGAGCGGCCACCCACTCATTCGCTGCGGTACAGATAATCGAAAGCAACAGGTAGACGAAGATCAGACCAATAATCACGTCGAGAATCGCCGAGTTGAACAGTCCCATAGCTGCTCCTGGAAGAGAGTAAGGTGATAAGACAGGAATCACTGGTGGTGGATTAGCGAGTGATGTCCACCAGTTCAACCAATACCAGGTAAGTCAGGGCGCTGTATATTACATTCCCCGGCAAAAGACAAGAATTTCATTTCGAGAGTTTGGTTTTATCCTCCGGAGATGAAGGGACGCGACTGGACGATGTAGATCTGTCCTTTCATGTAAGCCCATTCGATGTCCTGATCGCGGTTGGCGAATGTTCGTTTGATTGCCGCAGCCGCGCGCACCAAACGTCGCACAACATCGTCATTCAGGACCACGCGATCGCCGGTGATGGGCACTTCTTTCACGCCACCCTTTTCGTCAAACGTCAGCAGACTGTCTTCCGCCGAACGCGTCAACACTTTCACCGCGTTGGTCCGTGGACGATAAATGATTTGTTCCGCGATTCGTTGACCTTCGACCACTTTGATTCCCAGCCCGCGTTTGGCGCTGATGTAAATCACGCCTTTGTTTTCGTTGTCGAAGGGATCGGCAGTAATCATCACCCCTGAGCTTTCAGAGTTGATTCCTTCCTGCAACAGCACCGCCATGAAGATCTTCGAGTGGTCCACGTTAGCGCGTTCGCGTGCTTCGTATGCTTCGAAGTTCCACAGTGAGGCCCAAACTTTTTTAATCGCATCGATCAGTTCCTGTTCGCCGCGAACATTCGGCACCGTTGTGTACAGTCCCGCGCCACTAAAGTTCGGTAAGTCTTCCGAATTCGACGAACTTCGTACAAACAATCCCTTGCCGGCGTACTCGTGTGCCACTTTCTCCAACACTTTTTGAAGCAACTCAGGATCGAATTCCGCACTCTCGATTTTCTGCCGCAGGATCACGAGCTGCTCGCGGCGATACGCCGGATCGTGAACGAACTTTTGATCGTTGAGGAGACCGAAGATCGCGTCGTCGAGTTGATTACGTTTGATGAACTCGTCGTAATAGTAGAACGGAATCGTAAAACCGCTTGGCACCACGATTCCGGGCAGGCGCGCGTTTATCACCTCGCCGAGATTTGCCGACTTGCCACCGTATGAAAGGCTTAAGCGCGCGCGTTGTTGCGATAAGTCGAGCAAGCGCCTCTCATCGAGGTTGAAGCGCGGCTTCATCAGGTCCTGGCGCGCTGCGAGGCGACGTTGATATTCGCGCAACTGGTCCATGTCTGCGCGTTTGATCGAGTATTTTTCGCGCAGCGTCTCAAACGACACCCACCAACCGTCATACTGCTTCAGCAGCTCCTGCGCATTTTTGATGTAGGCGTTCGGAATGCCCCAGCCTTTGGCGAGCAGGTTGATGTGCGAAAGCGGTGTTGAAGGTTGCGAGGTGATGATGCCGGCGACTGGTGGTAACTGGACTGGCACTTCGTCGAGGACGAGAATCTCGTTGGAACCGATCTCGACGTGATCGTGGAGCTTCGAAATGATGTGAATGCGCCCCAATCCTTTGGCGACATTGAGTGCCTGGTACGCCTGCTCTGCTGCGATGTCGCTCTGCAAGATGCGCTGCATACCGGCGAGCGATCGCGTCGCGTCGTCCTGTCGCAATGAGTTTGGCTTGAACGCAAC
>DASZDV010000033.1:0-6869 GCA_035941575.1 Pyrinomonadaceae bacterium | reverse complement strand
AGATTGCCCAAGCGAATGGAGTCTTGAATGGCAAACGACTTGAAGTCGGAGACCGTGTTCCACTCCAGGAGATGAAAACAATGGTAGCGGCGGCTATCATAGCAGGCGTCAGTCTACTTAGTGTCATTCCTGCATGGCTTTTTGCTCACTGACCAAAAGGGGGTTACCTCAGCGTGACAAGCATATCGAAAGATTTTGTTGGGTGTGATTTACGATCCGACGAAGTGATCGAAGCCCTGAAATCAAGCAATCAGGCCGTAATCGATCAAGTGGCTTCCAGGATCTATTCGAACATGCTGAGCGTCACGACCGAAATACAGGACGATCCGGACTGGTCCAAGAAAGATGAAAAACTAAAGTGGACTCTTCACACGATCGTAAATGTGTTCGGCGACATCTTGAAGGCGGAGGATCTGTTAGAACAGGTTGAGGTCGGTAATTATGACGACGCTGCATTAATCACTGATTTAGCGCAGGAGCATAGATTCCTGCTGCTTGATCTTTTGGGTCTTTACTATGAGATGGATTACTCGACCTGGAATCTTATCAATCTCTTCACTCCTGACGATCTCAATGAGGCCAAGGTGGCAGAGTTTATTAAACCTGCTGTGCAGTCTGCATCTGACATAGCTCTGCTCACAGCTCACGAGGGCAACACAACTTGTGGCGTCTTAACCCAAGCGCTTACGGATTGGACATATTGGTGTGAGGTGTACAAGTCCTTGTTAATTCGCACCTATGACGCCAGGCCGGACGACACGATCGTGGCGTTTCACAGTTTAATGGCCGTTTCTGCCCGCTTGATAAGTGCCTCCCACATCGGGTGGCTGCTGTTGTTGTTTCGTGCAAGGTCAATTCGAAGGCTGTTATAAGTTCACACCGGAATGAGAGTCTCGCAGGGACCGTTGCACCAGTAGAATGTCGTTGCATCGTTGGTTTGGCCGGCGACGGTGATTTCGAGCCGAAATATCCAAGTTTGTTTGTCGTTGAGGTTCAGCGGTTGTAAATTGATTGATAAACCGGATCGTGTCGCAATGCCTTCTTAATGTCGCTTTTGATTTCGGCTTTGTCGGTTAACCGATACTCGCTATCGAAGAACCTCCACCCATCCGTCTCGTCGCCAGCATAGATTTTCTTCAGCAACACCTTCAACACTGCTGACAGGTACAGTTCGTGGTTCGCGTCGACATCGCGACCGACCAATTCGAGCGATTTCAAGTCTTTCGCGACATCATCAAGGACGTACGCTGAAAACCTCTTATTCACTGGTACGTAAGCACGCGACTTCTTATCATAGGAGAATACAGCCGTCGGAAAGACGGACGAAGCGTGAGACATGTGAAAGTAATCAAACGTCATCACCGCTTGAGTAAGTTCATATCTTCCGTCACCATCAATGTCCTCGGGTTGAAGTTCGTAGCCCAGATAGTCAAGACCGTAGTTTTCATCATCGAAGATTACACGGAGACTCGGCTGGAAATCATAGATTCTGTATGTCCAACAGCAGTGAGCACCCCCAGTGTATTGCAGGATTACTAATTGCTTTGATTCTCCCCCCAATAACGAAAACAAACCAAACCTGGTGGAATCCTTTCCTAACCCACCGTTCCTAAGTCTCGCAATAGTGCGGCCGTTCTTCTTAATAGTAGCGGCGGACTGATGGCCCCTGGCATCGGTCGATCTTTCCACATCATATCCCTTGTACGATAGTTTATCGCCGTCGATGTAACCTGCTTCAAGCGAGTCGATTTTGTCGTCCACAACTTGCACATTTTTGGGTGTGATCGTTTGCGGTTGCAGTAACAGACACGAGAAGCCGGATCCGGTAGAACGAACGCTGGGGCCAATGAAGAAACGGTGAGAACGGACAACGTGAGTAACGATGATGCCAAGCGCTAGCGTGAAGAATGCAGCCAACAGTCGGTACAAGATTCGCTTCATTATGAGTAAATACCCCAAGCAGGCTCTACGCAACGGCTGCACTTCTATCACAAAGAACTGTGAGTCACGAACGTGCTAGAACTGTACGGCGACTGTGGGCATCCTCGGCACGCCTGAAGTTTCCAATCTTCAAGACTTTATTGACCGCTAACTAACCGCGCGATTAGAATCCGACGCATGAATTGCACGGCCCGACTCCTGTCGCTGCTATTCCTGATTTGCTGCGTATCACTAGTTCAGGCGCAGCAGCGGCCGTTGATAACTGAAGACGTCGATATCATTCCTCCGGGCTCGATCAGAATCGAGGCGGGTATCGACTTCATGCAGGGCGCGAAGTATAGCGTTTCCGGCCTTCGCGGGGACCTGACGCGCGTCGGCGTGATTGGCGTCAGCTTTGGCATGGGACCGAATGTCGAGTTTCAGATCGAAGGCGTCGCGCAGAATTATCTCAGCATCAATTCACGTGGCCCGTCAGCAATTCCCCTCGAGCTGGCACCCGGCGTTAATTCCACCAACGACACCGGCGACTTTACCATCTCCGCAAAATTCAAACTCCGCAACGAAACTCGCCGTGGACCATCACTCGGTTTTCGTTTCGGCGTCCAACTCCCAAACTCAAACGAGGCACGTGGTATCGGTGTGAACCAGACCAACGCCTACGGATCCATTCTAATCGGCAAGAAGTTTGGTCATGACGGACGCTTCAATACTTTCGGCAATCTCGGTATCGCTATCCTGACCGCCCCCACGGAACTCTTTACGCAAAACGACGTCGTGACATACGGCCTGGCCGGAATCTTCCGCGTAAACAAACAGTTCAGCATCGCCGGCGAGGTAAATGGACGCGCGAACACACGTCCCGGCAATGGTCCATTGGGCACTGAATCTCAGGCCGAGGCGCGTTTGGGAATGCAGATCAGGGCTTCGGGCTTACGCTTCGATTTCGCCGGCATCAAGGGTCTCACCAGTTTCAGTCCAAACTCCGGATTTACTGTCGGTGTCACCTACGACACTCCTTCAGTTTTTGCCCCTGTTAAATAGCTTCGTTAAAGATAAAATCTCCGAATGGGTGACTGGCTACTTTCGATTGCGCGTTGGTTGGAAGTAAACGTCATTGGACTGCCAATCTACTTCGCCGCGCCCGCGATGGTCATCATCGGCGCGCTCGATTCTTCGCTCCTTTCCTTACCCGAAATAAACGACTATCTCGTCGTCGGCCGGTGCTTTAAGGATCCGACTGCCGCGTATTACTTTCCGCTCTTCGCTGCTGCGGGATCCGTGCTCGGCTGTCACCTGCTTTACACGATTATTCGTCGGGGTGGACAGGCAGTACTGCGCAAACGTTTCAAACTTTCGAGTATTAAGCGTGTCGAGCGCGCGTACGAACGCTTCGGCTTCCTTGCGATCGGAATTCCCGCGATACTCCCGCCGCCGCTGCCGTTCAAGATATTTGTCGCGACCGCCGGCGCGCTCGAGTATCCACGTTGGAAGTTTCTTTTGACCGTAATGATCGCGCGTTCGTTCCGTTATTACGTGGAAGGTATTCTCGCAGTCTTTTATGGCCGTCGCGTGTTGTTGTTTCTAAGAGACAATGGACTGGTAATTGTGAGTATCGTGGGCGCACTGGCGTTGATAGGCGTCGCCGTTTACATTGTCGTGAGGCGGCGCAACGGTCCGGCCGCACCAGATCCCGATTCTGAAGGAACTATTGAGTGAAATCATTTTTACATCCCGTTACTAAAGGCCTCGGCCGCGTTTCGGAATACCTGATCACATTTGGCGCTTTCGGACTCTTCACCGTCGCACTGCTCGACTCGACGTTCGTTCCGTTGCCGAGCAGCGCCGACGCGTTGATGCTCCTTCTTACGACTACGCACCCGAACTGGATGCTGCTCTACGCATTCATGGCGACATCGGGTTCCGCTATCGGTTGCTGGGTGCTGTACCTGGTTTCACGGCGTGCAGGTTCGAGAGCACTGAAGAGATTCTCAGAACGGAAGCAGAAGCGAGTTAAAGAGTTAATCGAACGCTACGACATGATTGCGGTGCTGGTCGCGACGCTGTTGCCGCCGCCGTTTCCGTTCAAGCTCTTTGTCGTGACTGCCGGCGTTTTCCGTTTCAGCCTCGTGCGCTTCATGATCGCGATCGTCGTAGGGCGCGCGTTTCGTTTTCTGCTTGAAGGTTACTTCGCAGTCAGGTACGGCGCAGAAGCAAAAGAGATTCTAGCGAAGTACTATCCGTGGATTGGTGTGGGGTTGGTCGCAGCGATCGTGCTGTTCGTAGTTCTCAAGCGGCTGTTGAAACGAAGTCAGAGTGAGGCGGCCGAGCACTCGTTGGAAATCACTTCGGGAAACTGAAAACTCCGCGCGGCGGCGAGGTTCGTAATGCCGTGATCCTCTTCGAGCCTCGTGAGCAGCACGAGGAAAATCTCCGCTGTAGCGAGTGCATCGCTACCGGCCCTGTGACGGCTGACGATCGGAATCGAAAAGTGGTCGGCGATTGTATCCAGCCGGTGGTTCAATAGTTCCGGAAGAGCTCGACGCGAGAGTTTGACAGTACACAGGTGGGGATTGACCATGCGGTGACCCGGATACACGCGCGAGATTTCGTGATTAAGAAAACTGGTATCGAATGGCGCGTTATGTGCGACCAGCACTGAGTTGCTAACGAAATCGAGCCAACGGGGCGCAACGTCGGCAAATACTGGAGCGCGTTTCACCATGTCGTTTGAGATTCCCGTCAACGAAGCAACAAACCGCGGAATCGGAATCTCCGGGTTGACGAGCGAGAGAAACTTATCGACGATTCTTCGCCCACGAATCTTGTAAGCTCCGAGTTCGATCAGGCGGTTCGGTGGTGTCTTCGCGCCCGTTGCTTCCACGTCAACGACGACGAAATCGAGATCTTTGAGCACGCCTGAATGATTGTCATCCGCCAGCAGCTCGACAGTGTTGTCGCTGATCTTGAAACGGCGATCGTTTCTGACGAGATCGGCCACGAGTAGTCCAGCCAATTCGTCGTCTATGTGAGAAAGTTTGAAGACAGCGTCGACAATCTCTGACGCAGCAGCGCGTCCGCCCGACGTGTTTAATAGGTCGATTGTGTCCTGAACGAGTGCGGAATCCGAAACTAAATTTGGATAAGGCGGCATTCGGGGTCGGATTGTAGCACGCCATCAGAATATCGAGGTAAGAAATTGAATCCAGAAAACGTAATCGACGAATTCAGAAAAACCGGAGCGCTGTTGGAAGGTCACTTCCAATTATCCAGTGGCCTGCATAGCACTGTGTACTTACAGTGTGCGCTCGTGCTTCAGTTTCCTGACAAGGCGGAGATGTTTGGCCGAGCCATCGCACAACAATTTGGGAACGCCGGAATTCAATTGGTGGCGTCGCCCGCGATCGGCGGAATTGTGATCGGTCACGAGGTGGCGCGTGCATTAGGCGCAAGGTTTGTGTGGACCGAACGCGAAGGGGGTGAAATGGTCTTGCGACGCGGCTTCACAGTTTCGCAGGGCGAAAGGACGTTGGTAGTGGAAGACGTGATCACTACCGGCGGTTCCACGCGCGAGACGGTCGAAGCGTTGCAACGCGCAGGCGCGGAGGTCGTTGCCGCCGCTTCGATCATCGACCGTTCGGGAGGTGAAGCAGAAGTTGGTGTGCGGCGAGTGGCTTTGGCGACTTTGCGAGTGACGTCAGTCGAACCGGAGATCTGTGACGCATGCAAAATGGGAGAACCAGTTGTTAAGCCAGGCAGTCGCAAGCGAGCAGTCTAATCCACAGATAAAACGGATGAACTATAAACTGCTCATTCAGTACGACGGAACGGATTTTCACGGATGGCAAAGCCAGGATGGACTGCGGACAGTGCAAGGGGAGTTGGAACGCGCGCTGTCGTTAATTGAAGGACGAAACGTGCATGTGTTCGGCTCGGGTCGCACTGATGCCGGCGTGCACGCGGAAGGCCAGGTGGCGAGTGTTCAGATCGAGCGCGAGATCTCGACACACAAGCTAAGAGCAGCGATTAACGGGAACGTTGATAAAGATGTGCGTGTGCTGCACGCCGAAGTGGTGAGCAGTAATTTTCACGCTCGTTATTCCGCCTTGGAAAAAACGTACGTCTACCGCATCGTGAATGCACCGGTCATGTCGCCGTTCTGGTTGCGCTATGCGCATCATGAGGCGCGCGCGCTTGACCTTGAGGAGATGCAAGGTGCGGCACAGTCATTTGTTGGCAAGCATGATTGGACCGCGTTTTCCGCGGCGCAGTCAGACGTTGAGGATCGGGTTCGAACGATCACAAGTCTCACGATAACAAAAAGGTTCGATGAACGTTCGGGGAGTGATTTGGTAGAGATCAGGGCCAGTGCGGACGGTTTTCTTCGGTACATGGTGCGGGCCATCGCCGGTATGCTGATGGCAGTAGGCCGCGGCGAGCTCGGTCGCCACGCCATAGAAGAAGCTATTGCGACGGGTGTACGACCTGTCATCGCAGCCACCGCCCCTGCTTGCGGCCTGACGTTGATTTCAGTGAAGTACCCGGATTGACACGGATCGCAGTGATGATCAAGAGTCTGGATCGCTTATGCTTTCGGATTTCAATGGCCTAGTACAAAAGGGATCGCGCGACGAAGCGTTGCTCGCTGCGATTGCGTGGGATCGTTTGCCGCGGCACGTGGCGATCATTATGGACGGCAACGGGCGTTGGGCTGCGCAACGCGGCCAGCCGAGAATTGCCGGTCACAAAGCGGGTGTGGAAGCGGTTCGCGCGGCGGTTGATACGGGCGCGCGCCTCGGTTTGAAAGCGCTGACCTTGTACGCGTTTTCAACCGAGAATTGGAAACGTCCTCGTTACGAAGTCGATGCATTGATGCGCATGTTGCGTCGTTATATTCGTCTCGAACTCGACGAGATCGACCGGCAGAACAT
>DASZDV010000032.1:0-9339 GCA_035941575.1 Pyrinomonadaceae bacterium | reverse complement strand
AGAATGTCACTTCAGAGCCGATGCCCTTTACAGTTGAGAGGCGTTGAGTCGGTGCCAATGAATTTTCGGCTCAAAACCCCTGCCAAACTAAACTCTTGACTGCCACTTACCGCGGGTGTTAGGTTTCATACCGGGCCCTGTCCAAAAGGGCCACTTCGAACGACATGCCCGCGCCATCCGTGCACAATGCACACGGCCCCGCCGATGGTGCAATTCAGCTAAAGGGATAGGCTTTGCTAGCTGGTCGCAAACTCCTACTTGCCGACGATTCGGCTACCATTCAGAAAGTCATAGACCTTACCTTTGCCGATGAAGGTGTCGAGGTAGTCAGTGTCGGCAACGGCCAGGAAGCAATCGATCGCCTGCCGGAAGTTCAACCCGATGTCGTGCTGGCAGACGTCTTCATGCCCTCACCCAATGGCTATGAGGTTTGCGAATACGTCAAAACCAACGAGCAGTTCAAACACATCCCGGTCATGCTGCTTGTCGGCTCATTTGAGCCGTTCGACGAAGCGGAGGCGCGCAGAGTTGGCGCGGACGATATCTTGACTAAACCATTTCAATCCATTCGACGACTGATCGACCGTGTGGGCGCACTCGTGAGTGGCCCGTCCGTCGAAAAAGAGAGGCCAACGGCAGAGCTTCCGAAGGTAGAAACAGCGGCCGAAGAAGATCTCATGGACGCTCATGAACTGGAAGTCACGACCGCAGACACGCTGCGGCTGTCTGAAGAAGCTGTTAAGGAAATGCAGGCAAAGGTGAAACAGCCGGGTGAGGAGATCATGGAAACTGGCATCACGGATTTCACGGATTCAAGACACGAATCTCAAGCCGATTCATCTGACGTGCTGTTGGACCTTGGTGATATCGAAGCAGTCGGCGAGGCGCCGGACGATTTTGTCCTGGAGCTGGATGATGATGTGAGCGAGCCAGTGGCTCAACCGACCTATCACGCTGCTCCGGTTTACGAAGCGGCACCCGCTTACGAGCCCGCGCCGGCTTACGAAGCCACGACGGCTTATGAACAGGCGCCCGCGTACGAGGCTCGCCCGTTTGTTGAACCGCAAGTTACTGAAGCACCGTATCAACCAGAAATCCATGATTCATTCGCCGACACGCAAGACGTTTCTTACGCCATTGCGCAACCGCAGCCAGAACATGATGCGACGGCTACGTCGGTATCGACCGCTGTGTCTGTGGACCAAATCTCGCCGGAGTTGATCGACGCGATCGCCCGTCGCGCAGTTGAGTTGATGTCCGACAAAGTGATTCGCGAGATCGCGTGGGAAGTCGTACCGGATTTAGCAGAGCTACTGATCAAACGGCAGTTGGAAGAGAAGGAATCACAAACTAAGTAAGAGCACAGTTAGGCGCTTGGTTGCTCAGCAGGTGACTCGTTAGTAAGTCACCTGCTTTTGCTTTTGGAGTGGCTTTATTCATCTGGCACCCATCATCTCCTACTGCCTCAACGACTTCCTCATCCGTTGTGTTCCGACCGGGACCGTTTTGAACTCTTTGCTTTGTTTGGCGTAGACTCTACCTTTTAATTTCATTTACGCACCGAGCACAGTGTTTCACATGGACATTCCTAAACAGTACGACCCTAGACAAGCAGAACAACACCACTACGACCGCTGGGAGAAGAGTGGCGCGTTTGCGCCGGAAATCAACAAAGATCCGAACGCGGAGGTCTTCACTATCGTTATCCCGCCGCCCAATGTCACCGGCTCGTTACACATGGGCCACGCCTTGCAACACACGTTAATGGATGTGATGACGCGGCATAAACGGATGAGTGGCTTCAGGACGCTGTGGCTGCCGGGAGTGGACCATGCGGGCATCTCGACGCAGTTGATGGTGTCGCGTGCGCTGAAAAAAGAAGGGAAGTCGCGTCACGACCTCGGCCGCGAAAAGTTTGTCGAACGCGTTTGGACGTGGAAACACGAATCGGGAAATCAGATCACTGTACAGATGCGACGCGAAGGCGCGTCAGTCGACTGGTCGCGTGAGAAGTTTACGATGGAGGAGGATCTTTCGCGCGCAGTGCGCGAGGTCTTCGTGAGGCTTTACGAGGAAGGCTGGATCTATCGCGGCAATCGCATCGTGAACTGGTGCCCGACAGATCAAACCGTGCTCTCCGATCTCGAAGTGGAAAAGCTTCCACAATCGGGCAAACTCTATTACTTGCAATACCCGATCAAGAACAGCGATCGGCACGTGACTGTCGCAACCACGCGGCCCGAGACGATGCTTGGTGATACGGCTGTCGCAGTGAATCCTAAAGATGAACGGTACGCGGATCTAAAAGGACAGACGATCCTCTTGCCGCTCACGAAACGCGAGATTCCGGTCGTTTTTGACGAGTATGTCGATCCGGATTTTGGTACCGGCGTCGTAAAGATAACTCCGGCACACGATCCAAACGACTACGAACTCGGACTGCGACACAATCTCGATCAGGTCGTAGTAATCGATCCGCAGGCGAAGATGACTCCTGAAGCGGGCGCCGCGTTCGCGGGCATGGACCGTTACCAGGCGCGCGACAAAGTGATTGAGGAATTTGAGCGACTCGATCTGCTCGAGAAAATTGTCGATTACGAGTTTTCAATCTCGAAATGTGAACGCTGCAAGACAGTGATCGAACCGCTGATTTCCGAGCAGTGGTTCATGAAGATGGACCAGTTGCGGGATCTGGCGCTCGATCTGATGTCTAAGGAGCGCAAGCCGCGGTTTGTTCCCGAAACCCCTTACGAAAAGATCTACACTAACTGGCTCGAAAACCTGCGCGATTGGACCATCTCGCGCCAACTTTGGTGGGGCCATCAAATACCTGCCTGGTACACAAAGACCGGCGAAGTGATTGTCGCGAGATCAGAAGAGGAAGCGCGCGAGCAGGCCGGTACAGCAGAGCTCGTGCAGGACCAGGACGTGCTCGATACGTGGTTCTCATCCGCGCTCTGGCCGTTCTCGACGCTCGGTTGGCCGAACGAAACGGAAGATCTGAAAACTTTTTATCCGACGTCAGTGCTCGTGACGGCGCGCGACATCATCTTCCTGTGGGTCTCACGCATGGTGATGACGGGTATGAAGTTTGTCGGCAAAGAGCCGTTTGAGGACGTCTTCATCACGGGAACAATTCTCGATCCGCAAGGCCAGCGAATGTCGAAGACGAAGATGAACGGTGTCGATCCGCTCGACGTATTCGACAAGTTTGGCGTGGATGCTACGCGGCTCACGTTGGCCCAGGTTGGCAGCACTGACACGCGTTGGAACGAAAAACAGGTTGAGTCGTACCGCAACTTTGCGAACAAAATCTGGAACGCAGCGCGGTTCTGCTTGTTGTATGCCGACGGTGCGGAAATAAAGCCGCAGATTCTCACGGAGAACAAGGAACTGGCGCTGCACGATCGTTGGATTATTTCGCGCTTGAACAAGACTGCGCGCGATATCAATGCGGCGCTCAATGCTTACGAGTTTCACGCCGCGGTGCAGATGTTGTATCACTTCTTCTGGGACGACTTTTGCGACTGGTATATCGAACTCAGCAAGTCTGACGTTACAAGTGACAAGGCTGGGCCACATCGCGATGAAGCCCGCTCACGTTTGTTAACGGTGCTCGAACAGGCCTTACGTCTGTTGCATCCGTTCATGCCTTACATCACCGAAGAACTGTGGCAGCGTTTGCCGGGTGATAAAGAGCTTCATCCAGCATACGCAGGCGCGGAGCCGACGATTATGTTAGCGGCCTTTCCGCAAGGCGGACCTGTCGACGAGGAAGCGGAGTCAGAAATGGATAAGGTGATAGAACTCATCTCGGCGGTGAGAAACATTCGTTCCGAGCTTAACGTGAGTCCGTCGCAAAACATTAGCGTGCTGGTTGAAATGCAGAACTCCAGGTTGCGCGAAGCGTTTGCGAGTAACGTCAACCAAATTCAGAGACTGACGAGAGCTTCTGAAGTCGTGGTTTCGGATCACGTCAACGCTCCAAAGGCGTCGGCAAAAGCGGTGCTGTCAAGTAACGGTTACGTAGCAGTTCCTCTCGCCGGCCTGATTGACTTCGACGATGAGACCAAACGGCTGAAGCGAAAGAAAGAAAAACTCGAAAGCGAGGCGACGAAGCTTCAGTCGCAGCTCGCCAATCCCGACTTCGCGCAACGAGCTCCTGCTGAAAAGGTCCAACAAACTCAAAGTCGCATCAACGAGGTCCAGTTGCACATTAAAGCCCTGGACCAGCTCATCGAGAACCTCCAATGAACTGGATCGACGAAGGCGCCCTCTATTCACAAATCGGTCTGTTTTTACGCGAAGACCTCGGACGCGGCGACATCACCACGCAGTCGATCATCGCGCGTAACACTCGCGCTCGCGCGCGTTTTGTTGCAGGCGAGACGATGATCGTCGCGGGACTCGAAGCGGCCGAAGAAGTTTTTCTCACACTCGACTCTCAGCAACAACTGGAAGCGTTTGTGGCTGACGGCGAACAAGTTGAAGCCGGGAAAGTGATCGCTCGGATGGTCGGTTTTGCCGATGTGCTGATCTCCGCGGAACGTGTCGCATTAAATCTTCTACAACAACTCTCAGGCATTGCGACGCTGACAAACAAATTCGTTGCCGCGGTGGAGGGAACGGGCGCGCGGATTGTCGATTCGCGCGCGACCACGCCCGGGCTCAGATTACTCGAACGTTATGCGGTGGAACTTGGCGGTGGATACAACGGCCGGTTTGGGTTAGACGACGGCGTCGTTGTGACGTCTAACCACATTTCGATGCTCGGCAGCGTAGCTGCGGCGGTGAAGAGCGCAAAAGAGAAACTCGGATATCTGCACAAAGTTGGCGTGCAGATCGCGACTGAAGGTGAACTCAAGGAAGCCATTGGGAGCGGCGCGGACGTGATTATTCTGGACGGCATGAGCGCAGATGAGGTGAAGCGCATTGCGGAAGTTGCGCACGAACTTTCGGAATCGGTCGTGATCGAGTGCTCCGGGGAGATTACGCCGGCGAATGTTCGTGAATACGCCGAGGCTGGCGCCCAGTTAATTCGGATCGAAGCATTAACCAACTCGCCTCCTGCGATGAAGATAACTTTTAGGGTGCAGCCTTTTTAGACCGAGATGAACGCGGATGAAAACGGATGGATTCCGCAAAAAGCTTGCACGCCGCGCCCTTGAGCGGCAGCTACAGTACCAGGAAAAGAAGGCAGAAAACCTCAGCGGACACGAAGAAGAAGTGATTGCTGCGATGCAACTCTCATCGCGGCGTGTGCGCGATTTGCTGGAACAGTTTCAGCCCGTCGCGAACGACGCGCGCGTGATCGAAGTCGGGAGCGGCGCGCACGGCTTGATTTTCTATTTCGGCGTCGAACAAGGCGTGGGCGTCGATCCGCTGGCGGTTAGTTACCGCAGCCTTTTCCCCAGTTGGCAAGGTTGTGCAAAGACAATTGCGGCCGTTGGCGAGCAGCTTCCGTTTCAAGACGAAAGCTTCGACGTAGTTCTTTGCGACAACGTCGTCGATCATGCCGAATCACCCAGAAAAATCATCGCGGAACTGGTGCGGATTCTCAAGCGGGACGGTCTGTTGTATTTCACCGTAAACGTTCATCACGCGGTCTATGCGGCAGCTGCGGGAGTCCATTCCGGCTGGCGAGCTTTAGGTGTGCCGTACGAGGTCGGACCGTTTGCCGACCACACAACGCATCTTACTGTTGATGCTGCGAGTGGTTTATTTGCGGCGCTGCCGCTTCACATTTTGAGCGAAAAGAGCAATATCGACGAGGCTCGGGCACGCGCGCGGCGGCGGCCACCCAGACACATGGGTGACCGCGTCAAACGCGTTTTCTTCAAGAACGCGCTTTACGAGCTGATCGCCAGACGCATTTAGACGTTTTGGAACGAAGCGCTCGGCCCCAACGTGAAAGCCAAGCATCTGGCTGAAGCTTGATGGCATCTGGATAGCGGGGTATCTTTTACCCAGACGGAAGGAGCGTGGCGATGCCTGTTCGCTTAAGAAATCACAGCAAAATCCTAATCAGTCTTCTCCTCATTCTCACATTCTGTGTGATTGAAGGTGAGGCACAGACACGAAGGAAGAAGCGGACGCGGCGCACTGCCAAACCGGCGGCCGCCAAGCCGGTCATCACCAATCCTCCAATCGCGCCAGTCACTCCCGTAGAAAAGGCATCCACGGCTGGCGACGTGAAGATCATCAGCACAGACGACTCCACCACACCCGTCGAACCGAGCGAACCAGTTCAAGCGAAGAAACCGAAGCCCGCGACCAGCACGACTGGTTCACCGGAAGAGATGCAGGAGACAATTACCAATCTTTCTAATCAGGTCAACCGGCTCGCCGACAAGTTGGGCCAGATGCAGGAAGACGATCGATATCAACTCGATATGGAGCGCCTGACTCGCGCCGAACAGCGTGCTGAACAGTTGCGATCGCAACTGGTCGACGTGCAGAGCAAGATTGCCGATCTGGAGGCGAAGCTCGAGTCCGTTGAATACTCCTTGAAACCGGAGAACATCGAGCGCGCGACGCAAGGTTACGGTTCAGTCCATCCGGAAGAAGCGCGCGATACGCGCAGACGACAGCTCGAGAGTGAAAGAACTCGGTTAAAAGCGCAGTTGAAGATTCTGCAAACGAGTCAGGTGCGTTTAGAAGTCTCGTGTGCGAATGCCGATAACGAAGTCGATCTTTTGCGCGCTAAACTCGAGCAACGTCGTGCCCAAATGGATGCAAACCCGCCGGAGAAGGAAACGAAGCCGAAGAAACCGAGTAGACCTTAGTTGCTGGTGTGAAGCGCAACGACCTTCCAGGTTCCCGCCTCGTTTGTCAGGATTAAAGCGTAACGTGCTGTTTGCGACTGACCGGTGTACATCGCCGTCTCACCATAAAGCCACAGAGCCTCGTTGGGAAGTTGGATATCGAATGGTTTAGTTACGCCCGAATTCAACTCATTGATCAGTAAGTGCCGGATAATCTCTCTTCCCGGTTTCTGAAACCACACGAAATTTGGCGCAGTAACCGTCGTCAATCTTTTCGTGTCTGCGTCCTTCAGCGCCTCGCGGAAAATTGTGGCTGCGGCCTTCACGTCCTTCATGTCTTGCTCTTGGGTGCGCGGCATGCGGGTCGATTGCCAGTTCACTACCTGCCACTTCCCATCGCGCTTCAAAAACGTGCCGCTGTTGAGCAGGTTCTGGACCTGTTTGGTTTCCCCACCTTCGGTTGTTGCCACCAACCGAAATGCAACGATTGCAGTATTGCCGTACTGCTGAATACGAATGTCTTCTGCCGTATAAACGGTTCGCGGATCTTCAGGTTTTGGAGCGGGCGCACTGCGCACGTCGTGCAGGATTTCCGCTTTGTTAACACGACGGCCCGCCGAACGTGTGTAGATCAAGTCGTCAGCCCAGAAGCGTTCATGCACTGCCGGATCATTCCGCGACGCGCCTGCGAGGAACTCGTTCAACAACTTCGTCAACTCGGCAGCGTCAGGCGCGGTTTGGGCCATTGCCGCTGAAGCCATGAGCAAAACCAACGTCAGTAGAGATCCAGCTTTCCTCATTAGTTTCCTTTCTGTGAATCCGTGACTACAATCTCGTCGTGCCAAACCAAATTGACCAGTTTAGAGACTTACATGTTTCGGGCTGTTTTATACTTCCAAATCCGTGGGACATAGGCAGCGCGAAGTATCTCCATTATCTCGGCTTTAAAGCACTCGCCACTACCTCCGCGGGTTTCGCATTCAGCCGCGGCATGCCTGACGATGCTTCCGTCGTGCCGCTGAGTGCGGTGCTCGAACACGTTAGCGAGATCGCACAAGCAACGCCGTTGCCGGTCAATGCCGATTTTCAAAACGGTTACGCCCATCACCCCGAACAGGTCGCGGAGAACGTAACGCGTTGTGCAGCGACGGGCGTCGCGGGTCTTTCAATCGAAGACTCAACTGGCGACAGAAGCAAACCGCTTTACGATTTCGAACTCGCCGTCGAACGAATCATGGCCGCGCGCCGGGCCATAGATGTATCAGGCAGCAAAGTTGTCCTTACGGCCCGTTGCGAAGCGTGGCTGGTCCAAGACTCAAATCCGTTCGATACGTCAATCAAACGTTTGACTGCTTACGCTGATGCCGGTGCTGACTGTCTCTATGCGCCGGGCGTGGCGAATCCCGATGAGATTACTGCGATCGTCAAGGCTGTCGCGCCAAAACCGATCAACGTTCTGGTTCACCGGTCTGATCCGAATCTCACGTTTGCGCGGCTCGCGGATCTTGGCGTGCGCCGGATCTCTGTTGGTTCAGGACTTGCGCGCGTCGCCTGGCGCGCATTTGCTCGCGCCGCGGAGGAGATTCAAACATCCGGCATTTTCGACGCATTTGGAGAAGGCACAGCAGTTCCCGATCTTAACCGCATCTTCCGGCAGACGAAGTGACGCTTACGGCTTTTGCGGAAGCGGCTTGCCGAAGCGGCCATAAAACTCGAAGCGAGCTTTTTTGCCTTGAACTTCCAGGTGCCAGTTCCCGAAATCCTCAGAGTTGTCGCAGGCGTTACCGCGGCCTTGTAATACAAACAAGTATTTAGCGGGCGATGAAGTCCCGTTCTTGAAGATCCCGGTGCCCTTCACATCACCTTCGAGTCGCCACTCTTTGTACAGCAATGGACCACCGCCACCGCTGAGTTTTCCGTCGTGAATATCGGCAGAGTGATTCCAGATTTTCGAAGGCAACGGTAAGTCCAGCGTGCCGGTGTTTGCGCCTGAACGAAATGTGAGTCGCCATACGTTCCCAACAAACGAACCCTGTATCGAGTAGCTTTCCTTCGGCTGGTCTATGCCCGTGGCGTCTTCTTCGATGCCTGCTTCCGAGAGATAGAGGAGCGCGGTCTTCATGAACCGCATGCGTTTGAGTTGGCTCAACGGATATTCGGCCAGGTCTGTTGGTCCACTGCCGTAATGTCCAGTGTTTGCGCAGCAAGCGCACGCGAGCGTACGAATCGGGCACACGGCCAGAACAAGAAGCGCGAGTGCGAGTGTTTTCTTTTTCATATGCTCAACCAGGTTATTGAACGAGTCGCACCAGGGCGGCGGCAAAGCTGACCCAGGCGTCGGTGCCGGCAAGCAGAATTCGCAACGGCTGAAACACGATAATCAGCACCGAGCCCCAAAGAAATGCCGGATGAAGTCGACGATGCCGGATCGTGTCGAACGCCACGAACGCGACGAGACAAAGATCCGTTAAACCAAAGAACACGAGTGGTCCGCCATTCGTAATGAAACTCAGCGGAATTCGGGCGATGGCTGGCGTTGTTAGATTAATCGCCGCTAACAGCATCAACCGTTTGT
>DASZDV010000031.1:0-6636 GCA_035941575.1 Pyrinomonadaceae bacterium | reverse complement strand
GGCACCACGCAACCACATCCGTCAGATCTGTATTCGGCCAGATTCCTAATCGAAAGGCGGACCCCATCGCTCCTCGTAAAGCTTTCGGCGAAAACGGGTCGGTTGTGTTTTTCGTCGTGATTATTCCAGTGGCGCCGACGGCTTCGGCTGTGCGAAGGATTGCTCCGACGTTGACGGGGTTGTTGATCTGATGCAGCACCACCAGCAACGGCTTAGCAGTCAGGCTCGACGCGATCCTTTCTTCGGAAGCTTCCGGACGTCGAGCGAGAACGACGATCCCTTGCGGGGTTTTCGTGTAAGAGATCGATTCGAGCAGTTTTTCGCTGACCGAGGCCACGCGCCGGCTGGCCTGCGAAAGTTCAGCGATCGTTCCGGCCACTCTTTCTTTACGGCTTAGTTCTTCGGAGACAATGACAGCTTCGATTTGAAGATTGGATCGAAGTGCTTCGCTACTCAGCCGCAGTCCCTCGACAAAGATCAGGTCGTCCACTTTGCCGTCACGAACCGCGCGCGCTTGCCGGAGCAGGGAATTGTCGCGACTCATGATCTTCATGCGAGGCTAAACTCCGTCCAGATGGGCCAATGATCCGAAACGTGCAGCGGCCGCGCGACCCCCCAAGCTTCGACCTCGAGTCCGCGAGAAAAGATCCAATCAGCGTGCATTCGGAGTCCCGCGCCGCGCCACGTGGCAGTGCCGGTCGGAAAAGGCGTTGTGTAACCACGCGATTCGAGAAACGCTCTGCTCGCGAGACACTTCTCACGCGACAGTGTGTTGAAGTCGCCCATGATTATTGTCGGACCGGCAATTCGATCCGCCTGGTTCGCGATCACTTCGAGTTGGGCCAGTTGACCGCCACACTCAGCGTGCGGATCGACGTGTGCATTAAAGATTCTGACCTGTGAGATAGTCGCGGCCATTGCCAGCCGAGGCCGCCAAGGACACTTGTGCCACGGAAGATCGATTCGCGTCACGTCAGTCAACGGCAACCGGCTCAACAGCGCCACGCCGGTGTCGCCCGCATCGTGCAGATCGATTGGTTCTTCAAAGTCGAGCCACCATTCGCGTTTGACTGGTTTGATGCCACGCGGAATTCCCGCGGGCGCGTGGACCCAGTTCATCTGCAACTGCGTCGCAAGCTCGCGCGCGACATGATGGCCGCCCGTGCGAACGGTTCGTTTGTCTGCCTCCTGCAAGGCCAATACATCGACCGCGGGCAAGAGCTTACCGCTCGAAAACGCGCGCGCGGCATCGACGATCAGCTGACCGACGTGTTCCGGGCGGCGGCGCAGACTCATCAATCCGAGTTTGCGGCGCAGGCCGCCGGAGATGAGGTAGGGTCCGCGGGCGTAACGGATGTTGTATGATGCAACGACTAAACGGGTGCGATTCTGATCTGTTGGTTGGTGATTATTCAGCTCGCCGAACTCGAGTTTTTCGGCGTCTGTAAGCGGGGGAATAGCGGTGTCCAGAACGGTTCTCGCAGTTGTTGACGACATGTTCTTCGCGTCAAAGATTCGCGCCGTCGCGGAAGCGGTTGGCGTGGAGATCAGCTTTCCACGAACAAAGGAGAGTCTAATTGAAAAGGCGCGTCAGGCAAATTTGGTAATCGTGGATTTACACAATCGGAAAATCGATCCGTTGACTTTGCCCGCAGATCTGGGCGAGATTCGTTTGCTCGGATTCTTTTCTCACGTGGAGGTCGAGTTGCAGCGGCGCGCCCTCGAAGCCGGATATCACCAGGTGATCCCGCGTTCTGCGTTCTCGCGTGACCTTGCGCAGATTTTGACGGGCGAGAATAAGTGACCCGCGGTTATCTCACTGGGGCCGGCGCAATCACCTCGTGAATAGAACGCACCTCGCTGACCAGTTCATCATACTGCTCCAACGTTAGCGCCTGTGCTCCGTCCGACAGGGCGTGCTCGGGTTGATCGTGAACTTCGACAATCAAACCATCGGCGCCGACAGCGACACCTGCGCGCGCCAGCGGCGTCACCATGAAATTCTTCCCGGTGCCATGTGACGGATCAACGATGACCGGCAAATGCGAAATGCGTCTGACGGCTGGAATCGCTGCAAGGTCCATAGTGTTTCGCGTGTGCTGAGCGAAAGTGCGAATGCCGCGTTCGCAAAGGACGAGCTGGTAATTACCTTCGGCCATTACGTACTCAGCTGCGAGTAACCATTCGTCGAGTGTGGCGGAGAGTCCGCGTTTCAATAACACAGGAAGCTTGGCTTTGCCGGCGCGTCGCAGCAGAGAGAAGTTTTGCATGTTGCGCGCGCCGATCTGAATCATGTCGCCATAACGTTCCACGAGATCCACGCCCGCTTCGTCGAGTGCTTCAGTGACAATCTTCAGACCGTAAGTTTCGCGCACGTCGGCGAGTATCTTGAGACCCTCTTCACCCAAGCCCTGAAAAGCGTACGGCGAAGTTCGAGGCTTGTAAGCGCCACCGCGGAAGAAGCGGGCGCCACTGCGTCGTACGGCTTCGGCAATGGCGAACGCCTGCGCGCGGCTTTCGATAGCGCATGGTCCAGCAATGATCGCCAACTCGTCGCCGCCGATAGTTGCGTCTCCGACACGCACGATCGTCTTTTCGGGACGCAGGTCGAGTGTGATCAACTTGTAAGGCTTACTGACGCGAATCGCTTCTGCGACGCCCGTGAGGTTTTCGAAGTGAGACGGATCGACAGCCCCCTGGTTACCGGTGATACCGATGGCGGTGCGTGTGGCGCCCGGCATCGGGTGCCCCTTGAAACCCAACTGTTCGATCACGCGCAGGACAGCCTCGATCTGGCTGTCGGTGGCGTCGGCTTTCATCACGATTAACATGATGCTTCTTATACCCTTAACGTCGAAGAAAAGTACAGTGGGTGCGATCGAATGAGCCGCAAAGAAGCACAAGAAGCACAAACGAAGTGCAGTGCAGGTTAACTGGTTTGTGCCTTTTGTGCTTTTTTGTGGCTGATTATGGACAGGCTCCGCTTCGCGTTACATCTGCTCGGGGACGCGGATGCCGAGGAGGGAAAGGGCGGCGGTGAGTTGCGTACGCACGATTCGGGTCACGGCGATCAGAACGGCACGGCGCACGTCGTCGTTCTCATCAATGATTCGGTTCTCGTCCCGTTGATAAAATCGGCTGAAGCCGCGTGCAACGGAGAACGTGTACTTCGCGAGGTTCGCGGGTTCCGCCGACTTCCGACACAACGCAATAACTTCGTCCAGTTGCTGCGTCAACATCAACAACGACCAGATCTCAGTTCCAATCTCGCCCGAAAGCACTTCGGAGATCCGCGTCTGCAACGCCGTGTCGCCACTTATTCTTTCCCACAACGACGTTGCACTCTGAACACTTCCATCATCCAACTTGCGAAAGATCGAACCCGCGCGCACCGCGGCGTACTGGCAGTACGGTCCAGTTTCACCTTCAAACGAGAGCGCTTCCTTGAAGTCAAACGCGATGACCGTGTTGCGCGTGAACTTCAACAGGAAATACCTCAACGCCGCAACAGCCACTTCATGAGCCGTAGCTTTCAATGCGTCTTCCGACAGCTCCGGATTTCTTTTCTGAACTTCAACGAGAGCGCCGGCTTCGAGCTGATTGATCAGATCGTCGGCCTTAACACCGAGACCCTTACGGCCGCTCATCTCGATGTACGGCCGCGCGCGATCTTCTTCGCTCAACTCAATCCCCAGCGCTTCACACGCAGCCGGCGAGAGCGCCACCATTTCATAACTGAAGTGCACGCTGGCATCTTCGCCGATCTCCGGAACAATCGCGGCTACGCCGCGAGCCACAATCTCCTGCGGGTAAGACTGACGCGAGTCGATCACGTTGTAAACCTTCATGCCGCCGCCAAAGTGCGGCCGCTCGACTCCTGCTTTCTCCTCCGCGTGTGCATCCGTGGTTGTAACCCAGAGTGTGTGACCGTCCTGATAACTGCGAAAGACACGGTAATGAAAGTCAAGACCGAGTTTGCCGAGCTTCCAGAGTTGATAAGCAATGTCTTTTCCGGTGTACGTAACGGTCCCGTTCGAACGCACGATGATCTTGTCTGATTCGTGTTCGTCGGTGCCGGTGTGCGATTCAAACGGCATGACCCAACAACCTGCGTGACGACCCTCGGTTTCCAAACGGATCACGCCTTTGCTCTTCATCAATTCAAAGGCGCGTTCCCAGAAATGCAGGTGCAGAATTTCCGACTCGCGCGCGAGCAGGTCATAGCGAATACCGAGGCGCTCCATCGTGTCGATAATGCATTCGACGTTGCGCGTCGCGACGTAATCAGCCAGTTCGGCGACAGCGTTATTACCCGCTTCGATTGCGTGTAGAACTTCGGTGCGGAACTTGAGGTTTTCGGGATCACGGTAAAAGTGGCCGACCTTCGTGTACAGGTCCCAGCAGTAGTAATCAAACGGATAATCCGCTGAGAGCGACGCGTCGAGCGCCTTGATCTGTTCGAGATTCATCTGTTCGAGATGCAGAAAACCTACAACGACATCGGCAACCTGGACGCCCGTGTTGTCGATGTAGTTCTGCACTTCCACTCGATCGCCCGCCGCTTGGAGGATGCGAACGAACGTGTCTCCGAGAACTGCATTGCGGACATGACCGATGTGTGCCGCCTTGTTCGGGTTGATGCTGGTGTGCTCAACCATTCTTTTGTGTTCATCCGTGGTTGCTTGAACCGGCGCTGAAGGCGTCGCAAACAGATGCAGCAACTTTGCGCGATCGAAGAAGACGTTGATGTAACCCGCGCCGGCAATCTCGACGCGCGAAACCGAGGTGAAGCTCTCAAGAACGGGTTTGAGTTTTTCCGCAATCGCACGCGGCGCCATCTTCTCGCTGGTGGCTTGTTTGATCAGTTTTGCGAGTTCAAAGGAGACTGGAAACGCGAGATCGCCGAGTTCGGGACGCGGTGGAGTATCGGATGTGAGTTGTTCTACTTCTACGCCAAACAGTTCGCGCGCCGCGTCGCGAATTCGTTCTCTTAGTTGCTGTTGCAGGTTGAATAGGGTCATGACAAAAGCGCAAAGTATAGCGCATTTGTTACTTTTGTGCCTTTTGGTTGCCTCTGCTACCATCGCCGCGAATCCATGCAACCAGTAGCCACGCCTAACATTTCCGCCGAACTGCGCCGCCGTCTCGCCAGTGCGAAGCGCGTGATGGTGTTAACCGGCGCAGGAGTCTCGGCAGAATCAGGCGTCCCGACGTTTCGCGGAGGCGGGAATACGGCCGTCTGGAAAGGCTTGCCATTCGACGTTATTTCGTCGGGAACGATGCTGGAGCGGAATCTTCCCGCCGTGTGGGAATGGTTTGACCATCGTCGCGACGTGCTGAGCTCGCTCAAACCGAACGCCGCGCATGAGGCGATCGCGCGTTGGCAGGATCGTTTTGCCGAACTGACGTTGGTCACGCAGAATGTTGACGGACTGCATGAACGCGCCGGATCGCGAAACGTAGTCGAACTTCACGGCAACATCTGGCGCGCGCGTTGTACAGTTTGTCGTTTAGCGCATGAGATTCCTTCTGAAGGCGATCGTCCTGAAGCGTGTCGCGACTGCGGCAATGCGCTTCGTCCGGACGTGGTTCTGTTTGGAGAGATGTTGCCGCAGGGTGCGTTTGAGTTTGCGGCCGAGCGCGCCGCTAGTTGCGAGTTGTGTTTTGTGATTGGAACGTCGGGTCTCGTTTATCCAGCGGCGAGTTTGCCGGAGATCGCGAAGTCGGCCGGCGCGTTTGTTTGTGAAGTCAATCCGGAGCCAACGCCGATTTCCGATCTGTGTGATGAAGTCATAGTTGGTAAAGCGGGCGAGGCTTTGCCACAGATTTAGCCATCGGATTTACACGAAAGACACTGATGAGGACTCTTTACTTCGACTGTTTTGCGGGCGCGAGTGGCGACATGATTCTCGGCGCGATGGTCGCTGCTGGAGTTGATCCAGCCGTGCTTCGAGAACAACTCTCGCGGCTTAACGTCGATGGGTTTAGCATCAATTTCGAAACGGTCGATCGCTCAGGTTTGAGCGCGACTTATGCGCGCGTCCAAGCCGCAGAAGAAGACAAACACAGACACCTGTCCGATATCAAAAAGATCATTGAGAGTTCGGGCGTTTCTGACGCAGCGAAAAAACTCGCGGTTCAGATCTTCACACGGCTCGCCGAAGCCGAAGCGCGCGTCCACAATGAACCTGTCGATCACGTGCACTTTCATGAAGTGGGCGCGCTCGATGCGATTGTCGACATCGTGGGTGCGGCAATTTGTTTTGATCTATTGAAGATCGATCGTTTCGTCTGTTCATCATTGCACGTCGGCAGCGGCACGATTCAGATGGCCCACGGTCGTTTTCCGGTGCCGCCGCCGGCTGTGGCCGAGTTGCTCAAAGGGGTGCCGTTTTATTCAACGGACATTCAGGGCGAACTGCTGACCCCGACCGGCGCGGCGATCATCACGACCGTGTGCAAGGAGTTTGGACCAATCCCGCGGATGACAACCGAGGTCACGGGCTACGGCGCAGGCACACGCCAGTACGAAAATTTTCCCAACGTGCTGCGCGTGCTGCTCGGCGAAGTAGAAGGGACGTCCGATGCTCGGCTACTCATGATTGAAACCAACATTGACGACCTGTCACCGCAGAT